>JAEZFR010000179.1 GCA_023417285.1 Bacillota bacterium | reverse complement strand
GACAAGAGTTGGGCAACTACGGGTACAAAGATGGAAAGACAGGACAATAAGGTTACCTCTATATACATAAACCCTGAGGTGCTTGAAAATCATAACTTGAAGCTTCAGGCGAAATATAGGGAAATCGAAAAGAATGAAGTTAGGTATGAAGAGTACAACTGTGAAAATGCAGATATTATCGTTACTGCCTATGGTACAGTTGCTAGGATAATTAAGAATGTTATCAAGCTTGCTGAAAAGGAAGGAATTAAGGTTGGTCTTATAAGACCAATTACATTGTGGCCTTTCCCAAATGAAGCATTTGAGAAGTATTCTGAAACTCCAGAAGCATTCCTTTCTGTTGAATTAAGCGCTGGTCAGATGGTAGAAGATGTACGTCTCGCTGTAAATGGCAAGCGTCCGGTACATTTCTACGGTCGTATGGGTGGAATGGTTCCTAGTCAGAAAGAAATATTGAATAAGATTAAAAGTATATTGAATAAGTAAAAACTCGAACAGGAGGGGTTAAAAATGGCAACTGTGTTTAAAAAGCCAAATGCTTTGAAAGACTTGTCTCAACACTATTGTCCGGGATGTACTCATGGTATTGTTCACAGGATAGTAGCTGAGGTTATAGATGAATTGGGTATAGAAGGCACTACTGTTGGTGTATCACCAGTTGGATGCAGCTATAATAACTACGAATATTTCAATTTTGATTTTGTTCAGGCTGCGCACGGTAGGGCTCCAGCTGTTGCAACTGGTATCAAGAGAGTAAACCCTGATAATTTTGTATTTACATATCAGGGAGATGGAGACCTTGCAGCTATTGGTACTGCTGAAATAGTTCATGCAGCTACAAGAGGAGAAAATATAACAACAATATTTGTTAATAACGCTATCTATGGTATGACTTCAGGTCAGATGGCGCCAACAACACTTATGAATCAGGTTACTACAACTTCACCATTTGGTAGAAAACCTGAAATTCATGGATTCCCAATAAAGGTATGTGAAATGCTTGCCACCCTTGAAGGAGCAGTATACCTCGAAAGAACTGCGGTCAACGATGTTAAGAATATAAAGAAGACCAAGGAAGCAATCAAAAAGGCATTCCTTGTACAGAAGGCAAAAAAGGGCTTCTCAATGGTAGAAGTACTTTCAACCTGCCCAACAAACTGGGGTATGAATCCTATAGCTTCAATTAAGTGGCTTGAACAAAATATGATGCCTTTCTATCCTTTGGGTAACTATAAAGGAAAGGATTTGGAGGTGTAAAATATGAGTCAGGTTGATATTATTATCGCAGGGTTTGGTGGACAGGGTATACTTTCATCCGGCAGACTTGTTGCATATGCTGGGATGCTTGAAAACAAAAATGTTTCTTGGCTTCCATCTTACGGTCCTGAAATGAGAGGCGGTACTTCAAACTGTCACGTAATTGTTTCCGAAGAGCCGGTTGGATCTCCAATTCTCAATACATGCGATGTTTTGATAGCTATGAACGGTCCATCACTTGAAAAGTTTGAAAAGTTGGTTGTTCCAGGTGGACTTATAATAGTTGACAGCTCACTCGTTGAACAAAAGGCTAAGAGAACAGACGTTGATTTTGTTGGAATTCCTGCTACTCAGCTGGCTTCTGATATGGGTAATGCGACTTATGCTGGTATTATGCTGCTTGGAAAGCTAATTAAAAAGAGTGGTGTTATCTCAAAGGATTCCTTTGAAGCAGCTCTAAAGAAGGTGCTTCCAGAGAAGAAGCACGCCATGATTCCAGAGGAAATGAAAGCACTTGAGCTGGGGGCAAATTATTAAGAAATAGATCTTAAGAAATAGGCATTAAGACAATAAATTTATTTAATCACAAAGCCCTGCATATAACTATACAGGGCTTTGTTTTGCTTCTATCAAGCATCTATTATTGCAGGAATACTGTTCGCAAGTTGCATTGCAGGAATACTGTTCGCAAGCTGCATTACAAAAATACTTCCGCTTCTTCATTATCTAGGTTCACACCATTTTTACTTTTAAGTTTAGTATCCGATTTTTTATCCTTATATCTTGATATAAGCAATGACGCTGTAAGAAATACAACCATTATCCCGCCTAGTACTGCAAGATTCTGATACATAAAGCCATAATCAATACCTGATATGGATTCCTTAAGTGCATTTACAGAATACGTCATTGGCATAAGCGGATTAATTACTCTGAAAAACTTTGGAACTAATTCCATAGGGAAGGTACCGCCACAGGATGTTAGCTGCAATATAAGCAGTAAGATCGCCAGGAACTGTCCAACCTTATTGAGGTTCACAATTAGGAACTGCATAACACCAATAAAGCTCAATGAGATTACAATAGCAACCATGTAGAATATAGCAGTATTTTTTACAAGCAGGTGAAGTCCATTTTTCAGTACCAAGCATAGCACTACCGCTTGAACTACACCTAGCATAGCATAACCAAAGTATTTGAATAATTTGCTTCTGTTTTTGCCTTGTCTGAAACGAACCTCTGGGTCCATATATACCGAGAAGAACATAAGAAGTGCACCTACCCAAAGAGACAGTGAGATAAAGTAGGGGGCAAAGGCTGTTCCATAATCAGGCACAGGATTAACATTGTTTTGCTTGATTTCTATCGGATTAGAAGCAAAATCACTGATTCCATCGGTTTTCTGTAGCTTGTTGTTAGCAGTTTCAATAGAATTTGCTACACCGTCCTTGGCAGTTGATATACCCTCCTTTAGCTTTGTAGCTCCATCTTTCAAGGTGCTTTCACCATCAGAGAATTTCTGCGCATTTGTATAAAGCTGGTCGGCACCGGATGAAATTTTGCCAACTCCCGAGTTAAGCTGGCTTATGCCAGTACGTAATTTTTCCGCACCAGTAGATAGTGCTGCGGCATTAATAGCTGCAGAGCTAATACCTGATGCCAGTTTGTTTATGCCGCCATCAAGCTGCTCATAATTGGCATTCAGATTAGTGCTTCCTGCTGCAAACTTTTGAGCACCGCTATCAAGTATACCAATATTTTGGTTTAGGCCCGTTATACCAGTATTAATCTGATTATACCCTTCCACTAGCTTTGCAGAAGCTGTTTTGAGTGCTGCTGTACCGGCAAGCAATGTATCAGAAGTGCTTTGTGATTGTGTGAGTATCTGGTATATTGCTTTAATACTAGGATCACTCATTGCTGAAGGATTTTGCTTGATGTACGTACTGAACAGACTTCCTAACTGTTTACCGGCATTAACTGATGCTGTAGTACCGTCGAGCACTTGTACAAGGGACTTATCAAATGAAATAATACTCTGGTTATACTGTTTAGAGCCTTGAGAAAGCTGCGACGAACCTTTACCTAGCTTTGCAATTCCATCTGATACTTGCTTTGTACCATCTGCAAAGGAATTTAATCCGGTTTTAAATTTAGCGGAACCATCCAATAAGGCTGTAGTGACAGGGGCACCTTCTGTGAGCTTAGAGGCGAATAGCTTTAAGCCATCAGACAATTGAGCTGCTCCGCTATTCAGTGATTTTGAGCCAGATAACGCACTGACAGCACCTTTCTTTAAAGAAAGCACCCCATCATTGTATTTCGCCTGGTTATTATATAAATCCGACAATCCTGTCACAAGCTTGTCAGATCCATCATATAGCTTGGTCAGCCCGTCGTTAAGCGTTCCCAAATCCTGTGGGATACCTTTTGACTGATTTGTAATTTCATCTACAATCTCCCTAGTTATCTTAGAGGATACCTTATCCTTTAACTCAAGTATTACTCTATTCAATACCTGCCCAGCTAAGTAATTACGTTTTTCATTGGGTTCATAAATAATAATTCCTTTTAGCTTATTAGAGCTGGAACTATCAACCGTTGCAATATTTGATGAGAAATTTTCTGGGATGATTATCTGAGCATAGTAACGTCTATTGTTTAGACCGTCCTTAGCATCTTTGGCATCGGTAATTACCCAATCGAGCGTTTTGTCATCTTTTAGTTCATCAACTATCTCTTTTCCAACATTTCTTTGTTCATTATCTAGTGTTGCACCTTTATCCTGATTTACTACGGCCACAGGCAGGTCCTCTAGCTTGCTATACGGGTCCCAGAAGGCATCGAGATAAAAGAAGCTATAAACCAAGGGTAAAATGACAATTGCAACAATAACAGCATACTTTTTGATAGATTTAAATTTGGACAAATTAAGACCTCCCTCACTTATTTCTACTATCAGATATTTTGAAATTCAAAATATCATAATTGCAAAGTATAAGGCATAAACAGTATAAAGTCATTGAGAAATATATCCTAATTTTTCCAATAAAAAATTAAATAAATTGTGTATTTTTTCCATTGAAAATTTATACTTAGGGTTTGATGAAGAAGGGGTAGTGGGAGCATCATGACACGGATGCTTACACT
>JAEZFR010000167.1 GCA_023417285.1 Bacillota bacterium | reverse complement strand
TATCTACACTCCCCCTAAAATGGCTCCTCACTCTAATATATTCAATTCTTTTCAATAAGTGAATCATTTTTTATAAAACTATGAATAAAAATTTAATAAGAAAGAAATTAAAAGAGGATAAATTGTGTATTTAATAGTTGTAACACAGTACAAGAAAAAAGCGACTCTATTTTTTACTATGCTATGCATTTGGATATGTATATTCCTAGCGATTGTTTTTTTTATAAATAACACTATCCGATATACGGCAACAATAGATAACTCCTTAAGCTTTGACTATTCATCAAGCTTGAAGATAAAAAGCATATATTCACAGAACAGCAATCCTATTTTGACTGTAAAAGCATCAAGCACAGAAATCAAACCCTATATCCATTTTAAATCTGACCAACATAATATTGAATTCAATTACCCTGACTACTTTAAGCTTGATTTTCAGGATTTCCCCGGAAGCAGCATTAAATACCATGTAGAGCTAGGAAACAAAAGCATTCCAAATTGTACAGGTATAATACAAATATGGGATTTGCCTTATTCTCTAGATAAATTTCTAACTGCCTCAAAAAAGAGTTCTTCAACAGATTTTATTAACTTCACCAACAAGAAGGTAATAGTAAATGATATGCATGGATACTCTTGGGAGTATTCAGTAAGTACCCCCGCTGGAAAATATCATGCACTAGAGGTATTTATACAGAAGGATAAATGCATGTACAGGATAAGTTATTTCTTGCCTGAGAAATACTTTAACGTAAAAGAAAAAAAGACATTTTGGAATATTGTTAATTCATTGAAGGTTAATTAGAATATGCCTTGACGCAGTTTCTACCGCTTTCTTTTGCAGTATATAGGGCCTTATCCGCATGTTTTATCAGTTCATGCTGGGTCAAGGAATTTTCCGGATAGCATGCTACACCAAAGCTTGCCGTAACAGAAGCAGAAATAAGGTTGTCATTTACAACTGTAGCTTCAATCATCTTTCTAATTGCTTCTACCTTTTCAAAAGCTTCATTGAGATTTGTTCTGGGCATAATAACAACAAATTCTTCTCCACCAAATCTAGCTACAGTATCTGTGCTACGAATTGATGCTTTTATTGTCTGAGCAACTGTTTTCAGTACTACATCTCCAAACAAGTGACCATATGTATCATTAAACTTTTTGAAAAAGTCTATATCACAAATAGCTAAAGATAAATAAAAACCCTCTTCCTTAGCTTGATTAAAGTCCTTAATAATTTTTTCGTGGAAATAAACTCTGTTGTTGACCTGAGTAAGTCCATCTGTATTAGCTACTTCTTGTAGGTTTGCATACAACTCAGCATTTTCTATTGCCATGCTCACTTGCTTTCCGATAGTAATCAAAAGCCTTAAGTTTTCAATATCAAAAGTATTCTGATATTTGTGCTCAATTAAAACAACACCAAATTTTCTAGACTTTGAACTCAATGGGATACAAATAAAAGAGCCCACTTCTCTATTACCAATAAACTCATACTTCTCAGGATTCGCATTATTTTCAAGGACAGGTTTTTCATTGTTAAGAACATCATAAATAGTACAACAGTTTATATTATCGGTGAGTATTGCGTAATCCTCCTTGTTTACAATATTAGTAAACTGCACTTTGAGAAGATTTCTCCTAGTATCGTTAACTATTATTGTACAATAATTAACACCCATTACGCCCATAATAACATCGTTTACAAACTTAAGCAGCTCTTCTGGATCAAAAATAGATCCTATAGCTTCACTTATCTGTTGAAGTGTGTAAAACTCAGCAATGCTGCTAGTAAGTTTCTTATTTGATTCCTCTAGTCTTTGATTTGTATCTCTGAGCTTTTCATACTGCGATTTAATTTCCTCTTTTGCAACAGCAATCTGTTCATATTTTTCGCCCAGCTCAACCACCAATTTTTCATTATCCTCTTCATTCTTTTTGGTGTTCTTAATTATTGCAATAATAATTGAGCACATTATTAAATAACCCAAATATACACTTATGACTTCAAATATATAAGAAACTAAATGATTGTAAACAACCTCGTGTCCATATATCAAAATCATTATGCTCTCCATGATAAGCTTCAATCCCAAACTGAAGCCTATCAATGAATAGGTTAATTTGTTTCCAAAGTAACAAGAAAATGCAATAGTTAGAATAAAAATCAAGTATAGTAGTATCTCATCTTGCAATAAAGAAATTAATACAGTTGATATAAAAATTTCACAAGCACGAAAAACTATAAAAAGCTTTTTGTTATAAAACGCTTCTCTACTCAGGCATATATTTTTTGAAAAATTGAGAATTATTAGGAATAATGTAAAAATAATAATCTCTGTAAAGAACTCTTTTGAGCGTGATAAAAGAGATATATTATTTACTATGAGCATTTTCATAATAAAAACTATAATTATTCCCCAGGTTAGTTGTGCTATTATTTTCTCATAATTTTTTAGCTTAGTCATTTATCCACTTCCTTAATTGTCATTGCTTAAATGCTTCCCAATAAACCTCAATGGTATCGTTTGGCTTTATAGCATCTGTAAAATTAGCACAGTTACCATTAAGCTTTAATATAATGTTACCCTTAGGTAAAGTTAAGTCAAAATTAATATAGCTAAAAATATCCACAAAAATATACGATTTTGTATTATCCAGTAATATCTTTTCTCCGTTTACCCAAATAACAAACTCACTTGACTTTGATTCAGTATTGATACTTGATATATTATCAATACTAGTGGATTGGTTTGCAGTTTCCTCTTCATATGTATCTTCTTCCACTTGTTGGTCAAGAAGAGAAATTATTTCATCCTTATCTTGCAATACATATTCTGTTGCTACATTTGTTCCGTTTATGTAGAACTGATAATTCTCGGTAGCAATGGAATACTTATATATAAAATCATTAAGCGTATATATTTCTAAAATCGTTACTCTATCTCCCTCTGAAATCTGCCTATCTTGCTTAACCTCTTTTTCATTAATAAATGTCTTGGGTTCTAAGG
>JAEZFR010000159.1 GCA_023417285.1 Bacillota bacterium | reverse complement strand
GCATTGGAATAATGCTAATCATCAATTTGATTTTTTTGATGGCGTACTTTGTGCAGACAATAAAAAGCTTATTTGTTATCATTTTAGCGGATATCGTTTCCTTAGAAACGGTGATATACTGAAAATCCATGAAAACGACAGGGTTTATATTCCGTTTTTTTATAGCATTTATAATGAAATTTTAGTAGGTATAATTCAAAGCATAGGTGCCGTTGATCCTACCTTTGATGGCTTTTCTACCGATGAAGATGTTATGACAAAATAGGAGTAATGTCGATACTATCTTTACTCAAGAGGGGGTTATGATTTTTGAAGGCAAGCATTATTATTCCATCGTACAATTCAAGCGAGCGTCTTTATCTCAATTTGCTGGCTTTAAATAATCAAAGTTATAACGGCAACGATATTGAAGTAATTGTTGTGGATAATGGCTCAACAGATTCCACTTCGCTTATGCTTGATAATTTTGAACTAAAATATCCTTTCAAAAGATTAAGAGTAGAAAAAAATATAGGTATTGCCAATGGAAGGAATGTAGGTATAAAAAATGCTTCTGGAGATATTTTGATCTTCCATGATAGTGATATGCTGGCTGAAAAGGACTACATTGTGAAGCATATTAATGCTCATAACGATAGTAATTTAGTAGTTTGCGGTTTAGCTTGGAAAAGAATTTATACATTCTATTACAAAAATTTTAGCTCAGCTCAGCTAGAAGCACTAAAAAAGCAATATAGCAAATTTAACACTGAGGTTCAAAACCTCTCTATTTATTCAGATAAGCAGCAATTGATACCTGATTATGAAATAACTGATTTCAATTTAGAGAAATATGCATTTGATCTGGATATTGATTTTATCAAGGAACTAAAATCTCTTATTGCGAATTACGGTGAGGATCTAAATAACTATTCTCTACCGTGGAGATTCTTTATTACAAATAATCTATCTGTGGAAAGAAGAAGAGTTCTTGATGTAGGAATGTTTGATGCTAAAATTTGTAAATATGGTTATGAAGATTATGATTTAGGAATCAGGCTGTTTAAATCAGGCTGCACTTATAAGTTCTCTCAAGATATAATCAGTATTCATCAAGAGCATCCGTCAAACTTTACCTATTTAGACCTTATGGAAAATATAAACTATATGTGTAATAAGTATAACAATACTCTTTTTATTGATTTTATACTGGTATGCATTGGAGATACTCTTTCATTAATAAATGATGATTTAAATGCTATTATTTCTGAAATAAATAAAATCCGTTCCTTAAATAAATATAACTTTATACTAAAGTTATATTTAATGCTACTGCAGCTACACAGAAAAAGAATATTTTCACCCACTGAGGATAATTCAATATACGTGTTTTCATTTGTTGCAGAAAATATGCAAGAAATAATCCCACAAATGAACGAGTTGATTAATAAATATAAGTTTAATGTTGTTGTAAATCATATCTGTAAATTACTTATGAACTTACTTAATGTAGATATGAAGCCATTCCTTACATCTTACAGGAGGTAATTATGAACAAGTACCATTTTACTACTATTGTATCAAAAGACCACTTATATAAATTTATAGTTATGTATACGTCATTAAGAGCACATTGTAGTAGCTTTATTATATATGTACTATGCGCTAACAAAATAGTTTATAAGATATTAAATGATATCGGATTTGAGAATACAGTATTAGTAAATTTGAAGGATATAGAAGACGGGCCATTACTTGAAGCTAAAAAGGATAGAATATTTCATGCCTACTGCTGGACACTAAAACCATTTTTTCTGTATTACGTTATGGTTAACTATCCAAATGCACAATACTTTTGTCATTTGGATGCTGATCTGTTCTTCTTCGAAAGTCCAGATTTAATTTTTAATGAAAATGCTGAAGCTTCATTGTTTCTGACTCATCACAGGAATTCAAAAGGATTTTTTAAGTTTTATAATCTGACGGGAATATATAATACAGGCTTTGTAGGCTGTAAAAATGATGCTATTGCGCTTGAATGTGTAAAACAATGGAAAGATAAATGTATCGAGTACTGTCCAATAAAAGAGGACCCTATAAAAAGGGCTTTTGGGGATCAAAGGTATGTTGAAGAATGGCCTGAAAAGTTTGAAGGAGTCCATGTTGTAAATACTTTAGGTGCAAATACAGCACTGTGGAATATCACTAATTATAAAGTTAAAATGGAAAAAGATAGAGTATATGTAAATGATGATGTGCTTATTTTTTATCACTTTTCCGGCCTTGCTATGGCAAATAAAAATGTTTTTAATATCTGCTGGTATTACCATATAGACGATGAAAATACTATTTCTCTAATTTACCTTCCATACCTTATATCTATAAGAAATTGTATAGATGAGGTGAAAAAATACTTCCCTGATTTTAGTGATGGCTTTGTAAAAAAAGAATTTATGCCAAATACTCATTTTTATACATTTGAAAGTTAGATCTTGTGGTGTTCAGATGATTGCTTGTTTGGTTATATTAAACTCATCCTAAGAAAGGTGAGCTTTTTGTTATGCACTATAACATTTAGCATTTCATTAATTTGAGTAACTGAAGCAGTAAATCTAGCATAGTTTATATTATGTATATCTGATTTATATATTTTGAGAATATTTATTACATAAAAATAATAGATTCTAGGAGAGGGCTGTATGAATTGTGGTAATGAATCAGTATGCCAAAGAATAAAAACTATCGTGTATGAAGCAAATAATTACGTAGACTTAATATATTCAGCACCATGCATACACACAAGAAATATGCTTATGTATCAGCTCAAGACAAAGCTTAATGAGATTGATTTTTTAACCAATATGCTATGCCGTGATTTTAAGCTTGAGACGTTACCCCCCTTAGCTTTGCAACTACAAAATCAGCAAAATGAGCAGTATAAATACAATGAGCAATATAAATACAATGAGCAAAATGAGCAATATCAGCAAAATGAGCAGTATAAATACAGTGAGCAAAATGAGCAATATCAGCAGAATGAGCAGTATAAATACAGTGAGCAGAATGAGCAATATCAACAAAATGAGACATATCAACAGAAGTGGCAGAATCAACAGAAAGGGCAGAATCAATACAATGAGCACAATCAAGACTATGGGTTTAATCAACACAATGAGGAAAATAAACAGACTCAACAGAATAAGCAGAATAGTCAGAAGAACCAGAATAGTCAGAATAAGCCGAATAAACAAAATAATAAGAATGAAGAAAATAAACAGAATAGTCAGAATGAAAGAGAGTTTACGATACAGGAACTAGCAAGGTTTAATGGTAAAAATGGTAATCCGGCATATGTGGCAGTTAACAATATAGTATATGATGTCACAAACAATGCTGCATGGGCAGCTGCTTCACACTTTGGCCTTGTGGCTGGGAAAGATTTAACAAGTGAGTTTGCATCTTGTCATGCTGGCCAAAACATATTAAGTAAACTAAAAGCAATTGGGAAGTTGATATGATGAATACAAACCAAACATGTCCGGAGTACGCTGCGCGTATTAAGGCTGCATCCGATATATTCAATAGAGTTAAAGACGAAATCGAAAGAGGTAGAC
>JAEZFR010000091.1 GCA_023417285.1 Bacillota bacterium | reverse complement strand
TTTGTATCTTTTTGACACCTCAATTGAAGAAAATATATCTATTGGCTTAAAAAAAGATGAATCAAAGATAAAAAGGGCTGCAAAGCGAAGTGGTGCATATGAGTTTATAAAGGACATGCCCTTAAAGTACAAAAGTGAGGTAGGCAGAAACGGTTCAAAGCTGTCAGGAGGACAGAGGCAGAAAATAGCTGTAGCAAGAGCGTTTGCTAGGGAGGCAAAAATACTTGTTCTTGATGAGGCCACGGCAAATTATGACGTGGAGTCCGAGATGTATTTAAACCAACTTTTGACCAGTGATTTTGATGACAAAACGGTTTTAATAATAAGCCACAAGCCTGATATTTTGACCAAAGTTGATAGAATTTTATTAGTCGATAACGGTAGCATACACCAATTTGATAATTATAATGATTTCCTTATTATGAACGGCGCTGTTTAAATAAAGTCAGACCTAAGGGTCTGTTTTTACCATAAGATGCAAAATACGGATCCCTACGGGTCTGCAAAAGTTGTATATTCTAGATTACTATTAAAAAATTAATCCAAAACAAAAATCATTCACACAACCACATTCTAAGTGCTCAGAATGCAGTTCCAAGCGGGGATGGCGCTTGCGAATACTATTAGTTGCAAGATTCAACTAAATATTTACATATTAGATAATAATTGCTATAATAACAAAAGAAATACATTAAAAATGCTTTAATGTATTTCTTTGCCAATTAGCGTTTATTTGATCTTCCAATGCGCGCAGAGAATAGGATTTCAAATATACTTGAAAGATTATATTTATTTAAAAGGGGGTGAAGAAATGAGAAAATTAGGAAAGACAGTTCAATATAATAAAAATACAATAGAAACTTATTGTTTAATGTGTGCATGCCTTTGCCAATCATGTAGTTGTAGTTGCTGGCAAGATATACTTTATGTCAGCAGTAATAGTTCCAGCGTAGATTCATCACATGGCCAAAGTGGATCTACAGCAAGCCAGGGTCATACTGGTGTATAACTCTTTATACATAAAGTAACATTACATATAGTAAGGATAATAAATAATTATTGTAAAGTAGTTGCTTTATTCAAACTTTTCTTTTTAATATTATCCTTACTATAAGTTAAAAAGATAGATGTTGCGATTAATTATTGAAATCGGACAAAGAGAATTAAACTCATTTATATGTGCATTTAATTAAAATTATGATTGCGAGGTAAAAAATGGAAAATAGACTCCCGTTTATTCATATGTTTACATATGCAAATAAATATTATTTCTACGATGTTAATACTAATAAAATAGTTAATGTAACAGGGGAAACATATAATTTACTAAATAAGTTATTAAGTGGTTGTGGAATTTATGAACATCCGGAAATTATTAAGTTACAAGATAAAGGATTTTTGTCAACTAATAGACCATCAGTAATGATTCATCCTTTAAATGATGTGGCAGAAGATTTTTTAGGTCATAAAATAAGAAAAATTACATTACAGATAACACAACAGTGTAATTTTAGGTGTGAGTATTGTGTTTATTCTGGTGGATATTCAAATAGACAGCATACTAGCAAAATAATGGATATAAATACTGCAAAAAAAGCAATAGACTTTATCGTAGAACATTCAAAAGAAGCTTCGTTTATTGATATCGGTTTTTATGGTGGTGAACCTCTACTTCGATTTGAATTTATAAAAGAATGTATTGAATATGCGGAAATGAAAGGCGAAGGTAAGAAAATTCAATATACATTAACATCAAATGGTAGTATTATGAATAAAGAAATAATTGATTTTTTTCATAATCACAGTGTAAATCTTGCCATAAGTCTTGATGGCCCAAAAGAAATTCACGATAACAATAGAAAATTTGCAAGTAATGGATATGGAACATACGATATAGTACGCAAAAATATTAATATGATAAAGGAAATTAACCCCGATTATTATAGAAAAGTCCAAATTAGTATGACTTTGGATACCTCGGTTGATTTAGGTTGTCTAAATCAATTTATTATTTCTGAAGATATGTTTGATACTATGTTTCTAAATGCTAATCTTATTGGTGATGCATATAAGAAATCTGCTCCGGGTTTTACAAAAGATTTCTTCGTCATGTGGGAGTATAATAAGTTTATATCATTTTTATCCTTAGGAGGGAGAATTGAGGAAAGAAAAATATCAAGTATGTTTAGAAGAAATATAATTAAGTTGGCTGAATACATGTCGAATACAAAGAAAATTTATCATAGTTTTTCTGAAAGGGATCATCATTCTGGACCTTGTCTACCAGGTCATATAAGATTATTTGTTAATGCTGATGGTAATTTCTATCCATGTGAAAGAGTAAGTGAAAACTCAAATGCCATGAAAATTGGAAACTTGGATTCGGGTTTTGATTTTGATAAGGTCAGAAAATTACTAAACATAGGACAATTAACTAGTGATTTTTGCCAGAATTGTTATGCTTTTAGATGGTGCGGTCTTTGTGCAGCCTACGCTGATAATTTAGACGAAGGTAAAAATGAATTATCAAGAGAAAAGATGTTACCAATATGTAAAAATGTTAGATACAATATGGAAGAAGATTTGAAAGATTATTGTGCACTAAAAGATTTAGGCTATGATATAGATGAGTTATTGATAAATGTTAAATAAAAAAATTATGTGAGGCGATTTATATGTGTTGTAAAGAAAAAGCTATTGTATACCCTTACGATTCACAATTCACACCAGTTTTGAGATACGGGAATCTAATTGAACAACTTGATATTGTAGGGCTATCATCACCAAGAGGTTGGGCTCTTGGTGGAAAAGATGCATCGTGGGCAGACAATGGATGCTTTATAGACCTAATTGTTGATAATCGTTTTGAAGAATTATTGGATCAATGTGATACTGTAATCTTTACGAAATCAGATTATGAAGTAAATTTTAAATCTATGATTTATCCCAAAATAATTATAGCAATTAAAGCGAAAAAAAACATAATATGTTTATTCGATTTGGAAAATGAAAGAGCTTCAGTAGAAGAGTATTGTAATGAAAATAATGTATATTTTAAGAATTATATTGCTAATAATATTCCTGATGATGATTTCCACGGTGATTCAAATAATAATACTAAGGACCTTCAAGATATAAATGTACCTGTAATATCAGTTATGGGAACAACTGAAGAAACAAATAAATTCTCTATACAGTTGGATTTACGAACTCGTATTATGGATTTGGGGTACAAAGTGTCACAAATTGGTACAAGAAGCTATTGTGAGTTACTTGGTTTCCATTCATTTCCTAATTTCATGTTAGGACACAGTATGCCAGAATATGAAAAAATTCTCCTATTTAATAGGTATATCAAATCAATCGAAATACAGGAGAAACCTGATATAATTATTATTGGTATTCCTGGGGGCATTATGCCTGTAAATAATCAAATACATAATTACTTTGGAATTACAGCTTATGAAGTTTATCAAGCTGTATTACCAGATGCCTCGATTTTAAGTATGCTTTATGAGGAATATAATAAAGCATATATAGAAAATATTTGTAACTTAATTAAGTATAGGTATGGATTTGAAATAACTTGTTTCAACATTACAAACAAAACTATAGATTGGCTAGAACTTGTAAATGCAAAACCAAAAGAAATTCAGTGTTGTTCTATAAGATCTGAAATAGTGGAAAATATAATAACTGAGTTAAATAAGTACTCAATCCCGCCAGTATTTAATTTAGTAAATAATAATGATTCTATGCAGATGACAAAACTTTTAATTGACAAACTGGCTGACAATGCAAACGTAGAATTAGTCTAATTAGTATATATTTAAATAATTCTATTAAAATATGAAAGGATAAATAAAAATGAATTGTTATGATACTAATTTAATAAAAGAGAAATTGATAAAATTGTTTGAAAGTAAATTGAATGTGAATGTTAATGAATTTAATAATGATGAGTTTGAGTATGATAATTTATTATGTGCCCCATTATATTTTAAAGCAAGAGATTTAGTTAAGTTATATTATTTTATTGAAGAGGAATATAAAATTACGATTCCTAATGAGTTTATATTAAATGGGAAGTTTAACACAATTGATAATATAATTAAAATGATATCTGGTCAATTAAACGTAAATATAAAATAAATATGAGCAGAGTAGCACTCTTTGAAAAAGCCTGCCAGATGAGTTTTACCAACATCAGGTGGGCCAAGGAATATAATATTTTCGGTACATGATGCAAATCCTAATGTTTAAGCGCATTCATTTTCATGGCATTGGCACTGGGCTGAAATTCAAAGTCAAATTGATCCAGTGCTTTCACATATGGCAATTTTGCCAGTTTCATATTTGCCTTAGTAGTTCTGTAACGCTTGGCTTCAATCTCTGTCCAAAATAACTTGTCTGAGAACAATGAATATGGAAATATTCCTACTTACCGATTTACAATACTGAAAAGTGATAAATGACTGCATCATATACTATGAATAAAATTACTACTCTATGGATAACGCATAATAGTTTTAGCAAATTATAATAAAAAAGGACAGACAGATTTACAGTCATTTGGTAGAATTGAGTTATCATATAAAATATACCAAAAAAGGAGACTGTAAATATGTCAGATAAAGAGGCCGAAGACTTAACCAATGCTGCAAAATACGCGCGTACCACAGGAACGGCAAGTCTATCGCTCAGGTCATTACACCCGTAGTTTGTTAACCACATCAGGTGAAGTAACTCTAAGAGTTCCTAAACTAAAGGGCGTGCCTTTTGAGACAGCAATAATCGAAAGATATCGCCGCCGAGAAAGTTCGGTTGAAGAAGCCTTAATTGAAATGTATCTGGACGGTGTTTCAGTTCGTCAGGTAGAAGATATTACTGAGGCTCTTTGGGGAACTAAAGTATCTCCTGGAATAATAAGTGAACTAAATAAGGAAAGCCTATGTACATATTGTAGACTCTACCGATGCACAGAGCTGCTTACGTATTTTACGCTACCATTAAAAATTAAAAAACTTTATTAAAGTTGTACAATTTTTTAAGTAGTTTGTGAAAACATAGAAGAATTATTATCTCATATTAAAAAGAGTGTATCAAGGTACTGAAGGTCACCTCTTACATTACATGCCTTACCAATCTCTTTTAGGGATAGTCC
>JAEZFR010000086.1 GCA_023417285.1 Bacillota bacterium | reverse complement strand
TTACGTAATCTAGTAATTCTGTGAAACGTCCTATTTCTGAAAACCAAATTGTATTAATGTATGTTTCTTTATAGAAATTCATAAATTCGTAGTAGATAGTATTTAGCTTATTATTAGGATCACGTTTTGGGATAAGGCGAATGACCTGTCCATTAATTGTAGTTCCGTTAACAAATTTTAATACACTTACTCTTTTATTCCCTTCAATTACAAAAAAGCGATTAAAATACTCATATACTTTAATGGGATCAGCAATCCCTTTTTCAATATGATAATCATAAAGATACATCCATTTAGAAGCAAATTCAGATTTAATAGGCATAATAGGCATATAATTATCTGCAAAAGAAATACTTCTAGTATGAGTATAAGTTCCTACAATTTTATTCATTGGGATTTCAACTAAGCCAAGCGGAAATTCTGCCGCAATATCTCCAGGTTGAATCATACTATCTAAATCTCGCAAATAGCCTGATTCACCTTTTAGCAGCTTCTGATTCCATGCTTGTTTACCACTTTTATAAGCTTGTTCATATGCATATTGTAATTCTATATGGTTCATTATTTCACCCTAACTCTCTATATAAAGGATTAACTCAACATGTTTTAAAAAAAGAGATAGACTATTTAGCTGAAAAAGTTTCTAAATGAGCCTCGTCTATTCCCCAATTAAGTTTATTCTCTTCTATCGTATAAATCATCTCAAAGCTCATTCCGTTGATTGTATATTCTAGTGTGTTTGGTGAAATAATACGATAAGTACCTGAAGGTAAATTATTTTTAAAAGTGACATTACCATCTTTGGTAAAAGTTAATATTTGTCCAGTTTCATCTGACTGCCAAGTATGAACTAAGGTAATAGTTTCTTTTTGCTTAAAGAAATTTAAGCTCAGAAAGCTCACCACTAGTATACTAATAAAAAATAAACATATGAAGATATTTTTATAACGAAATCTTCTTTTTTTATGAAGTGTATATTTTGGTCGATACATGATTCCCCCTAAGTTTTTCTTTATATTTTACACTAAAATAAACCTAATGACAATTCTATTTCATGTAAGGAGATAAATCTGTTTTAGAAAGTGGAACTTCTACAACTCCTGCTGCATAAGGTGCAATTTCATACACATTAAAGACAATAATAATATTACCATTTGAATCGATATAAAAGTTTTGATCTTCTTTTATACCATTAAATCCTCCTGGCCCTATAAAGAAAACTTCTCCTTCTGCCTGACGTTTTATGAGTTGAGCATTAATAGCTTTATTAATTATTGAAGTATAGTTAACGTTTGGTTTAAATAAGTCTTTTAATTGAATGATTTTATTGTTTTCTAAATCTACAGTAATGTAATTCAATTGACTAATTCCATGGGCACCTCCACTATACTGGTACTTAAAAAGTTCCAAGGTAAAATAACGAGGAGGAGAAGGTATAACTGCAAAACTTTCCATATATTCAAATTTAAGAGGTGGAAGCCTATCTTTAATCATTTCTTTGTTATATTGTTCAGCCTCAGATATAGCTATTTTTTTTCTCGCTTTTGCTTCTGTTAGAAGTTTATGGTTAAGTTGCTTTTGGAAATGATGATTTTTTAGGCCTGAAATTTGTGGCACTTTCATATCTAAAGAAATAACTTCACTATTATATTTATACGACTTGGTACATGTTAATAGAGAATCTTTTGTAGCCATTACAAAAATGGCAGCTCCTGGTTTCTCTTTAGTGGATCTTGTTTTTGCATAAAGGGTTGTGGATAGTATACAATAAATTATCCCTAAAAGGCACATCGCTTGAATATATCTTTTTTTCTTCATTTTATACCCCCTATATCATTTATTTATACTATTATTATCCCCT
Source organism: Bacillota bacterium (assembly GCA_023417285.1). Classification (GTDB taxonomy): domain Bacteria; phylum Bacillota; class Clostridia; order Acetivibrionales; family DSM-1351; genus Ruminiclostridium. The sequence goes on along the minus strand of JAEZFR010000086.1, from coordinate 1,711 downwards.
TATAAGAAAACCATATGTTAGATAAACATTTGTAAATCTGCAAAGTATTTCATAATGAAAATTATACCAATATTAAAAATAAATTATTTTAAGAAATGTACAAAGGTTTTATTTTTCAATGTATGCAGGGTATGGTTCATTTTTTTACACGTAAAGCAGAATATACACCTTATACCGCTATTTACTCAAATTTAAGTGGATTAAGAAATTTATTCGTTAAATAAAACAAATCAGAGTAGCTTCTCCTTAGAAACTACTCTGATTTGTTTTATAAGTCATGACAATCATGACCTTTCTTTTTCTTGATTTGATTAAGCACATCTAAAAAACTCTCTATTTCACCAATTTCCATAGTATCTTTTATACTCATTGTATGAATCTTTTCTTCGCGAAAGTTTTTTAAATGCATGGTCATTCCCTCATTATTATTCTTTTCAGTATAGATACAACGATATCCTTCATTATACTTTTGCTTAAGTTCGTCTAAATCACTCACACTTATACACTCCTTTCATATTATCATTCTTAGTATGAGTTATTTTAAGATTTTCATACAAAGCTAGTGAAAAGTTAATTTTTTAATTTGCTCTTGTTTATTATGTGCATCTATTTCATGAGTATAAATAGATAAGGTGATGGATGGATTACTATGAGAAATTAAAGATGAAATTGTAGAAATATCCATGTTAGCAGCAATACAGTAAGAAGCAAATGTATGTCTAAAAAGGTGAGCATGTATATGACGTCCTATATGAATGGATAATTTTTTCATCAAATCATGTAATGTACGTGTTGGCATATGACTCTGGGAATCTGTCTTACTCGGGAAAAGAAAGATACTGTTTTTTAAAGTGCTTTGAATGTTTGGAGTTAAACAAGAGATAGCTTTTTCATAATACTCAAATGCCAACTTTAATTCTTGATGTATAGGTACCTGATTATATTTACTTCCTTTTGTATATAAGGTTAATGTATTTTGAAGAAAGTTAACATCTTGCTTTTTTAAGGTGACAACCTCATTAGCTCGACAACCTGTATAAAGTAAAATACTAATGATCAATTGATTACGTAGGGAACAGTAATAAATGTATTCATAATATGCACTATTTTTTTTCCCCCTATAGTATAACTCTTCTTGCTTTAAAAACGAAAAGATTTGTGTAATTTCATCTCTACTTAAAACATCTTTAGGGGCATTATTTTTTTTTGAGCGAATAGGATCGACATATTCAAAGTGTTTTTGTGTACATAATTTTTTGCGATAGCAGAATTTTAAGAAACGATGAAGTACGACTCTCTTCCTTTTTAGGGAGGCAGGTTTTAAATGATTGATATTCATAAAATAATCTTGTAAATCATCAAAGTTTAAATCATCAAGTTCTGTTTTCGAAATGCTGTCTTTAAATTGATTTAAGTCCTGTAAGTAAGCCTTAATAGTGTGAGAAGATAATTGTTCAGCTTCTAAGGAAGTAATAAAATATTGTATACCTTTTTCAATAATCATTAATATCCCTCCTTTTTATGTTTATAGAAAATAAAAGTCGTAGCAACAAAGCTACGACTAAATTATTGTTGTGAAGGTTTAGTGAGTTTTTTATAAATAAGAAAATACATACTACCAATAAAAACACCACCAATAACGTTTCCAATAGTTACAGGGATTGCATTATTAACAAAGAATTTTCCCCATGATAATTGGTCTGCTGTAGCA
>JAEZFR010000051.1 GCA_023417285.1 Bacillota bacterium | reverse complement strand
ACAACAATTAGCTAGTGCTAAAGCAATAACAGTTAGTGGTGCTAAAGCAACAACAATTAGCTAGTGCTAAAGCAAAATAATTAGCTGGTGCTAAGTCAATCATTTAAGCTGGAGTTTTAGAGAAATTATATATAAATGCAGGGTACTATTTAGTGTATATTAAGAATACTTGGGGGCAATAAAACTTGGATAAGCATAAGGACTTTATACTTTATATTGAAGCGGGTAAATCAGAAAAACAATATATCAAGGACATTTGGCGCTATAGAGAATTATTTTATTTCTTGGCATGGAGAGATATATTAGTCAGATATAAACAGACTGTAATAGGTATATTATGGGCTATTCTGAGACCGTTTTTAACAATGGTGGTATTTACTTTTATATTTGGAAACGTAGCTAAGTTGCCATCTGAGGGAGGGGCACCTTATCCTATTATGGTATATGCTGCTATGTTACCATGGACATTTTTTGCTAGTGCATTGCAGGAAAGCAGTAATAGTTTGATTGCAAACTCAAATATGATTTCAAAGATATATTTTCCAAGACTAGTTGTACCCATAAGTGCAGTGATAGTAAGCTTTGTAGACTTTTTAGTATCTTTCGTAATACTTATTGGATTAATGATATTTTACGGCTTTGTACCACCAATACAGATACTTTTATTACCGGTGTTTACACTAATTGCTTTTTTTGCAGCAATGGGATTTGGGTTATTGCTGGCAGCACTAAACGTTAAGTATAGAGACTTCAGATATATTGTACCTTTTATCGTACAGTTCGGATTATACATATCACCAGTAGGCTTTTCTAGTGCAGTGATTCCGGAACAATGGAGGCTTTTATACTCCGTTAATCCTATGGTTGGAGTAATAGATGGTTTTAGGTGGAGTATTATAGGGAATACACAGATTTACTGGCCAGGGATGATTCTTTCGCTGGTACTAGTGAGCTTGGTATTTATATTTGGATTGTTATACTTCAGAAAGACTGAAAGAACTTTTGCAGATGTAATTTAACGGGGGATAGTGATGTCTAAAAATATAATTGAAGTAAGGAATCTAGGTAAAAAGTATATAATAAATCACCAGCAAAATGAACGTTACACGGCACTTAGTGATGTAATGGTGAACAAGGTAAAAAACCTAGGTAAAAAGAAGCTAGATACTGGAGCACAGGAAGAGTTTTGGGCATTAAAGAATCTTTGTTTTGATATAAAGCCTGGGGACAAAGTGGGGATTATAGGTAGAAATGGTGCCGGCAAATCAACACTCCTAAAGTTACTTAGCAGAATTACAGAGCCAACCACAGGCAGCATAAAGATAAATGGAAGAGTAGCAAGCTTGCTAGAAGTTGGCACTGGCTTTCATCCAGAGCTTACTGGCAGAGAGAATATTTTTTTAAATGGTGCCATTCTAGGCATGAGTAAGCAGGAGATTAAGAAGAAATTTGATGAGATAGTCGAATTTGCTGAGGTTGAGAAGTTTCTTGATACCCCTGTAAAAAGATATTCCTCTGGAATGTATGTAAGACTTGCATTTTCGGTAGCAGCTCACCTAGAACCTGAAATTTTGATTGTAGATGAAGTTCTAGCGGTGGGAGATGCTCAGTTTCAAAAAAAATGTCTTGGGAAGATGGGAGAAGTTAGTAAGGAAGGCAGGACCGTATTATTCGTTAGCCATAATATGGGCGCTATACAACAGCTTTGTGATAAGGGGATACTGTTGGAAAATGGATTGATTATAGATCAAGGAAGTATTAAAACACAAATAGATAAATACGTTAATATCGGCAATACATTAACTAATAAAATACCATATAATATTGGGAACAACCTACGCATTGTTACTTTTGATCTCTATAAGCTAAGAGACACCAGAGATATAAGATTTAGCATTAAAATAGAAGCAATTAAAGAAGATGTGATTTCTTCACTAGTAATAATTATTGGCGATGCTTTAGGTACTAGATTAGCGATAATAGATTTGAGGTGTAAAGATACTGTATATAGAATAAATCAAAGCCTCAGTGTAGAGGGTGTAATTAAGTCCATTCCACTTATTGAGGGAACTTATAATGTAGGAATCTACATTGAATCTAAATTTTTTACTAATAACATTCTCGAGTTATGTCAGATAGATATTGACGAAGAGATAGACAGCAGTAAAGCCATTCCTTACCCTAAGGACGTTAGAGGATATATAAGATTGGACACAAATTACTCAGTAGATTATTTATAGTAAGGCATTGTTATAATAATTGAAGGTACGTATACTTAATAAGTAAGAGAAATATGAGCCTAGTAAGAAAAAATATGAAGGAAGGATATATTGATGTACTTAGATATGCGTCAATACAATAAATATATATGAACTTTATTTCTTATTCACAGGAGCTTGAGGATCTTATAATGTGGAATGTTTTAAGAGATATCAAGTTAGGATTCTATATCGATGTAGGTGCAAATGACCCAATTAAGTTTTCTGTTACAAAATCCTTTTATGATAGAGGTTGGAGCGGTATTAATATTGAACCTTTAAAAGCATGCTATAACGAATTAGTACTTGAGAGAACAAGGGATATTAATGAAAACTGTGCTGTTTCAAATGAAGCTGGGGTTCTTGAGTATTATGAGTCCTACCCGGATAATATGTTTTCTACATTTGACAAGAGCATTATTCCAAATTACATAAAAAAGGGAATGAAATTTGAAAAGACACAGGTAGAGGTAAAAACTCTAAATCAGATTTTAGAAGTACATAGGAGCAAGTTTATAGATATACACTTTTTAAAAATAGATGTTGAAGGATTTGAAGAACAAGTAATAAAGGGAATTGATTTGTTAAAGTATAGGCCATGGATTATTTCTATTGAAATTTCAATATCAAAGGATTTAACATACTTAAAAATACTAGAAGAAAGCGGATATATACTGGCTTTCTCAGACAACCTTAATTTGTACTATTTAGCTAAAGAACATACTTCCCTAAAATCCAGGTTTAACGAAGATATTTCAGGAAAATATTTGGTATATAAAGTGAGAAATTTGGATGATTATAATAACGAACTTGAAAGTATACGGAATGCATATATGAATAGTATTAGTTGGAGGCTCACAAAACCCATTAGAGGTATAAAAAAGCTATTTTTAAATATCAAATCGTATAAATATTCAAAAAGGTAAATATATAACAATAAGATTTAATCAGGAATAAAACGTAATACCTATTATATATTTTGGGAGTAAAAGATGAAGGTTAGCATAATAACGGTATGCTTTAATAGTGTAAATCATATTCATCAAACAATAAAATCTGTATATAACCAGACATATACTAATATAGAATATATAATTATTGACGGTGCTTCTACCGATGGAACTACTGAGATAATTAAAGAATATGAACCCAAATTCAATGGAAGGCTTAAATGGGTTTCTGAAAAAGATAGTGGAATCTATGATGCAATGAATAAGGGCATAAAGATATCTTCAGGTCAAGTTATAGGCATACTTAATAGTGATGACTGGTATGAAAATGATGCAGTTGAAACAGTGGTAGAGCGTTTTTTAAGAGAAGAAAATGTTGATATAGTGCATGGTAAAGTAAATATCGTAGATTACAAAGGTAATTATATAAAACAAATGTTTCTTAAGGAAAATGCTTATGACTTTAAGTATAGTGAATTTATGCCAATATTCCATCCAACAGCTTTTGTTAAAAGGGATGTATATACAAATACCGGTTTATTTAATACTAAATATAAAATAGCAGCGGACTACGATTTTATTTTACGGTGCATCAACAATAATTTACATATTACTTTTGTTGATAAGGTAATCACAAATTTTAGAGATGGTGGGATAAGTAACAAGAGAGTATATTTATCATACTGGGAAGCTACAAAGGTTAATATAGAGAGTGGCTTGAGTAGAACAAAAGCATATTATATTCTTATAAGTAGGTGCTTTAAGTATTTAATATATAGTAAAATAGGAAATACGCAATTATATAAGTTATTATATAAAATTTTTAAGAGTGAGAAATAAGGGGATTATTGTTACTAGTATATTTATAAGGGGGGGTGAAATCTGTGAAAAAAATAAATATAAAGTTTTGTGATTTTTGGAATGGATTCAATC
>JAEZFR010000567.1 GCA_023417285.1 Bacillota bacterium | reverse complement strand
GTAGTGGCTTGTAGAGTTGATTCTTTGGAAAACGGTGAAATTCTTATTGAAATATCTGATGATGGTAAGGGGATTGATATAGAAAAACTAAGAAAGATAGCTGTTGATAAGGGCTTTGCATCAGATGAGGACATAAATTGGTGGAGTGATCATGAAGTTGTAGAGATAATTTTTGCTGATGGAGTATCAGTATGTGAAAGTGCAAATTTGATAGCAGGTAGAGGGGAAGGAATGTCAGAGGTAAAGCACCAGGTAGAAAAGCTTGGTGGTCGAATTGAAACTACTACTATTAGAGGAAAGGGAACAACATTTACCTTTGTTGTACCTGAGTTGGGGAAAAGCATACTTGGTGAAGTGGATAGCAATGATATTATGAATGCTGTGCAGGACACCATTATAGAGGTTTTAGGAGATTTATCTATTGGTTTGATGGACAAAAAGGTAACCTATGACAATGAAAGTTTTATTGCACTTGCTCAGTATAATTGCTTAATGGAGATAAGAGGAATATTTTCCGGGTTTGTAGGCATTTCTGTTGAGTCAAGTCTAGGCAATAGGCTCTCTGAGTATTTTATTGGGGAGGTTTTTGAAAATCCAGTTAACCATCCAGTAATCTTTGATTGTGTTCAGGAGTTTTCAAATATAGTACTTGGAAGATCTTTTAACAAGGTTAAATATGGAGACCAGCTAATAATTGATGATAGCATAGGAGTTTTTTCTGAAAGTTTAACTTTTAGATATTGCGGTAGCGATTCTATAAAACAAAAATATGATACTGAATATGGCTTATTACAAGTAAGTGTATTAAAAAAAGGGTTTTGAGAGGACGGACGTTATGGCGAGAATAATGATTGTTGATGATTCTTTTGTTATGAGGAAAAAACTAAAGGAGCTCTTAGAAAGATTTGGGCACACTATTGTAGTGGAAGCAGTAGATGGAATTCAAGCCGCTAAGTTTTATGATAGCTATATGCCGGACTTAGTTACCATGGATATTAATATGCCCAATGTTGATGGAATTGCAACAGTTAAAGAGATTTGCACAAGGCACCCTGATGCCAAGATAATTATGATTAGCTCTCTTGCTCAAAAGATAATGGTTATAGAGGCGATGAAAAACGGTGCAAAAAACTATATAATTAAGCCAATTGAAGAGGATAAGCTTATAAAGGTAATAGATAATGTTCTTAGAATGCCAAAAACTGCTGCTTCAATAAACCGAATAGAAAATAAACCCTTGCCTTCAGATGAATTCTCTATACAGAATGAAAAGGGTACATTTATAATTAATATTAATAGTAGTTTTAATGAGAACTGTATTGATGCATTTAGAAATGCAATTGGAGGGTTGGTATTTGTTAAGCCTCTGCAAATAAAGCTTAATATATTAACCGACATAACATCTTATTTCCAACAGTTTGCAAAGGTACTTTTGCTGGCGGCTAAAGCTGGGGCAAGTATTGAACTTACTAGTAGCGTTAATGCAAACACTAACCTGTTCAGACTAGATGAAAACAACCTAATTCAACTGATTTAAACTCTTTTAATACAAAATTATTTTGAAATGAAGTTATGAAAACTTTTATAAGAAATTAATTTATTTGACTTACTGTGAATATATTATTATAGTGAGCTATTTATAGTGAGGTAATAATGTGGACGAAACTTCTAAGTTTCATACAGTAAGAGGATATCAGCTTATTGAGCAAAATAAGAATCTCTTAACTTCTGCTATGGAGGATTATCTTGAAATGATATTCAGAAATAGCACTGAAGAGGGTGGAATACGCATTAATACTCTTTCTGAGCTGTTAAATGTTGCTGCATCTTCAGCTACAAAAATGGTTCAAAAACTAAGCTCGCTTGGATTAGTGAATTACAAAAAATACGGAGTCATTATACTTACCGAGAATGGAAGGGACATAGGAAAATTTCTGTTGCAGCGCCATGGAATAATTGAGCTGTTCCTAAAAAATATTGGTGTTACAGAGGATGTACTAGTTGAAACAGAGTTAATAGAACATAATATAACGGCAACTACATTGCAAAAAATCAATATCTTTAATAAATTTCTAGAGAAAAATCCTATTATATTAGCCCAATACAATCAGTTTGCAAAGTACTTTTTGTGAACTGATATAATTTTCTTAATATTCTAAGAAGTACTGTAAGTACAGCTTTGCAAAGTGTAACACTTTGCATTTTTTTTTCATACTCTATTTTAGGTAAACATTGTTAGTCGAGGCTAAATCATAATGATTAAGGAACAATTTATGAAACCAGCTATAGCAGATGCTGATGAACTGGTGATAGGAAGATATAATACTAGAGGTAAAAAAAGTCTTATAGGCAAGTTCAAGGATTTACTAAAATTTTTAGGTCCGGCCTTTGTTGTAAGTGTAGCATATATAGACCCCGGGAATTTTTCCACAAATATAAGTGGAGGCTCGATGTTTAATTATAATCTTTTATGGGTAATCCTTTGGAGTAATCTTATGGCTATTTTTTTACAATCCATGTCAGCAAAGCTAGGAATAGCAACTGGTAAGAACCTTCCACAAATGTGTGGGGAAGTGTTTTCCAGAAAAGCAAATTGGTTTTTCTGGGTTGTTGCTGAACTGGCTGCTATGGCTACTAATCTAGCAGAATTTCTTGGAGGAACATTAGGACTATATCTACTTTTTAGAATTCCAATGCCAGTAGCTGGTCTTATCACGGCAATACTGACTTTTGGTATCACCTACCTAAGCAAGTATGGTCAAAGGGCGGTAGAGGTAATAATATCTGTTTTGGTAGCAGTAATATGTGCAGCATATTCGGTAGAGATATTTTTAGCGAAACCAGATTGGGCGCAGGCTGGCTTGCATGTACTTATGCCCTCTTTACCAAATGCTCAAGCGGTTTTGATTGCTGTTGGAATGCTAGGTGCTACCGTAATGCCGCATGTTATTTACCTTCATTCACAATTAGTACAACATAGAAATACGGATTTAACCGAGGAAGATAAAAAACGTCATTTAAAAATGGAAAGAATAGATATCGCAATTGCTATGAATATAGCTTTTATTGTAAATAGTGCAATGGTTGTGGTTTCAGCAGCAGTATTCTTTAAAAATGGTATTGCTGTGGAAACAATAGAGCAAGCACACCAATCGCTTTCCCCACTACTAGGAGCCGCATCGGCAGGTGCATTCGGCATTGCTTTGATTGCGTCAGGGCTTTCCTCTGCAACAGTAGGGACACTAGCAGGGCAGACTATTATGCAGGGGTTTGTGGGACTTAAAATAAGTGATAATATCACAAGGCTTGTTACCATGCTACCAGGAATAATTATTATTTTACTGGGGGTTAACCCTTTAAAAGCGCTATTGTTAAGCCAGGTAACACTTAGTTTTGTTTTGCCGGTGGCTATTATTCCTATGCTGATAATTACTAGCAAAAAGGAATTAATGGGAACACTTGCAAATAAGACCATTACAAAGGTTATAGGTATAGTTATAACTACAGTTATCGTAGTGATAAATGCAGTTTTGTTGTACCTGACCTTCTTTGGGATGCTCTAGATAATGTGCGCAAAATATGCCCTGGTTATATATTTTTGAATAAGCTAGCTTAATGAGTATAGTAGTACAATTTAATAGGGGCAGTTTATATAGGTATATAGTACACATTTAATAGGATCAGTCTATAGAGGCATATAGTACACATTTAATAGGGTCAGTTTATATGGGAATATAGTACGCATTTATGAGGGGCAGTTTATATAGGCATATAGTACACATTTATGAGGGCAGTTTAATAGTATGTATTATTAAATATTTCGTTAAGAGGAGAATTATTATGACACGTTATGTACCAGTCTATGGTTATATTACAGATATTACGGACTTTTACACGAGCAGTGCAGAAC
>JAEZFR010000555.1 GCA_023417285.1 Bacillota bacterium | reverse complement strand
TATCTACGCCTCCATGCTTGTACATCAATGTTGCGGCTGTATGCCTCAGCTTGTGAGTGGAATATCGTTCAACATCTAGCCCTGCTGATTTTATATATTTTTTGACGATATACTGTACAGTTTTGTTGCTGATTCTTTGCTTTCGCTTGCTAAGGAAAAGAGCATTTTTATCTTTAACGCCTTCATGAGGGCGCAAAGCAAGATACTTCTCAATTGCGTCAAGGCACGCAGCATTTAGATAAATTGTCCTTTCCTTATCACCTTTACCAATAACAGTGAGGGTATCATTCTTTATTTTTGATATATTTATGTTCACTAATTCCGATAAACGAAGTCCGCAATTTAGAAATAGTGTTATAATGCAATAATCACGTTCTTTAAAGTCACCGTCTATTGATACAAGAAGCTTTTTGCTCTCTTCAATATTAAGATACTTAGGAAGCCTTTTCATGAGCTTTGGAGATTCTAACTCACTAGTAGGATTATAATCTAAGAGTTTTGCCTTGTTTGTCAAATAATTAAAAAATGACCTCAAACTAGCAACCTTTCTAGCTCTAGAACTGGGATTGTTGTCCCTTCTTCTTGTCACAAAGGACATAAAGCTATAAAGGTCAGATAATCCAACCTTTCTGATGTCCTCAATAGTTATCTTTGATATAGGAATAGATTCAATATCACAATTTTTATATGATGGATCATTTTGCTGTATAATAAACCTAAAAAACAATCTTAAATCATAAAAGTATTCCTTTGTGGTATTTGAGGACTTTCCCTTGATTGTTTCCATATAGTTAAGAAAATCTTTTAATAATTGTGGCATTTCTTCGTTCATATTGACCTTCCTTCCTACAGCAATCAATTTTTGTATTTGTATTTACAGTATCACATAGGCGTAATGTAAGGTATTCTACTTACATATATACTTACGATTCAGTAACAGCAAATTCATGTAACAGCAAATTCATGTAACAGCAAATTCATGTACAGCAAATTCATGTAACAGAGATAAGCAGATACTACTACATTTTATCATATTTTAAGCTATTAATCTAGTTAACACAATCTCATCAACTTATAGCACAATAATGAACAAAGCTTTATTTCTATCACGTATGAACCTGCCACACCATTAAGGTGAGAAGGAGGAATCATAATACATTCTAAAGTCAGCACTAAAACTTTACAACAATGATAAGGTGAGAGGGAGGAAGCATAACACAATCCCAAGTAACATAATATATTTACTAGTCATATAATAAAGTATGAGTTTTTAAGAAAAATATGGAAATAAGCTTAAGTCAAAAGTATTTTATGACGATAATTATTATAGAAACATAATTAATTTTATTGGCATTTCGATTGAAGATTTGCTTACAAACAGGACGGTGAATAAATATGCAAACAGTTATTGAAAAACTACATTCCCAAGTTCTAGATCTTTCGAAAGATGAAGCCAATAAGGATAGAAACGAAATAGATATTCTAAATGAAAATGTAACAGAAACTTGGTGCAATAGGAAATTGCATCAATATGATATTGATATTCTGCTTAAATTAATCCGAAAGGAAAATACTTAAGGCCTTGGCGAAAACCAAGGCTTTTTTATTTACTTTGTTTTCATAATAATTTATAATATTAAAGAATATACACTTATAATTAAATAGCCGGGGGTTAGAAGCTTAAGAGCTCTTTTCTTCCGCTAAAGAAGCGAAAGGAATGATATATAGATGAAAAAGCTCATGCTAGGTAATGAAGCTGTCGCAAGGGGTGCATACGAAGCTGGCTGCACAGTTGCTTCTGCATATCCAGGTACACCAAGTACAGAGATTACGGAGTACATTTCAACTTATGATGATATTTATTCAGAATGGGCACCAAACGAGAAGGTAGCAATGGAGGTCGCAATTGGTGCTTCTATTGTGGGTGCACGTTCAATTTGTGCCATGAAGCACGTTGGTTTGAATGTTGCTGCAGACCCTTTATTCACAGTATCTTACTCAGGAGTAAATGGTGGCCTTGTAATAATGGTTGCTGACGATCCTGGAATGCACAGTTCACAGAATGAACAGGATAGCAGATTTTATGCTAGAGCTTCAAAGGTTCCAATGCTAGAACCTGCTGATAGCCAGGAATGTAAGGATTACGTTAAAAAGGCATTCCAAATTAGTGAGCAGTTTGATTGTCCGGTAATAGTAAGGCTTACTACCAGGGTATCACATTCACAGAGTGTGGTAGAACTGTCAGAAAAGGAAGACTATCAACTCAAGGAATACATAAAAAATCCGGAAAAGAATGTAATGATGCCAGCCATGGCGAGAAAAAGGCATGTTGTTGTCGAAAATAGAATGGCACAGCTCAGAGAATACAGCAACACTAGCGATTTAAATACTATTGAATATAACAGCACAGATATTGGTGTAATTACTAGTGGAGTTTGCTATCAGTATGTAAAGGAAGCTGCTCCTGATGCATCAATTTTGAAAATTGGTATGGTTCATCCTATACCTGAAAAGCTAATTGAAGAATTCGCAAAGAAAGTTAAGACCCTTTACGTAATAGAAGAGTTAGAACCATTCTTTGAAAATCAAATAAAGAAAATGGGTATCAGTGTTATTGGTAAAGAAAAATTAACTGTTATGGGTGAGTATAGCTCACAGTTCTTAGCTCAAAAGCTATTTGGAGTCACACTTGATAATAAACCATCTGAGATAACTGCACCAATTCCGGTTAGACCTCCTGTAATGTGCCCTGGATGTCCACATAGAGGTATGTATTATGTACTCAAGAAGCTTAAGCTCAATGTTAGCGGAGATATTGGCTGCTATACTCTTGGCGCCTTGGCTCCTAATGAATGCATGGACACCTGTGTATGTATGGGAGCTAGCGTTAGTGCTGCTCACGGTATGGAAATGGCGAGAGGCGCTGAATTCCGTAGAAAGACGGTTGCGGTAATTGGCGATTCAACCTTTATTCATTCGGGTATTACAGGACTTATTGATATAGTCTACAACAAGGGTAATTCTACAGTTATTATTTTGGATAATTCCATTACTGGAATGACCGGGCACCAGCACAATCCAACAACTGGATTTACAATAAAAGGTGAGCCCACAAAGCAGGTTGACCTAGAATTGCTTTGCAAGGCAGTTGGAGTAGAAAGAGTTACGGTAGTTGATCCATTTGATATAAAGGAATTTGAAAAGGTAGTAAAAGAGGAAACTGCTGCAGATGAACCATCTGTTATCATTTCACAGAGACCTTGTGCATTGCTCAAGAATGTTAAATTTGAAGGAGTTCAAAAGATTACTGACAAGTGCAAAAAATGCAGAATGTGTATGAAGATAGGCTGCCCTGCTATTGTTGACAAGGGTGACAGTTTGCAAATAAATCCTGCACTATGTGTTGGTTGTAAGCTCTGCACCAAGATTTGTAACTTCGGTGCTATTGAAAAAGCGTAGAAATTATGTACCCGTCAAATAATCATGGGCGAAATGCAGATAGGATGTGCGACAAGGCATATTTGAGTGCGAGGCACATACACAGAAAGGAATGATAATATGGAAAAATTAAATCTTATGATAGTTGGTGTTGGTGGGCAGGGAACACTGCTTGCCAGCAGAATACTGGGTAATGTTGCACTAAAGCTAGATTTCGATGTAAAAGTATCTGAGGTACATGGAATGTCTCAGAGAGGTGGAAGTGTTGTAACCTACGTAAAATTTGGCAAGAAAGTATATTCCCCTTTAGTTGAAAAGGG
>JAEZFR010000536.1 GCA_023417285.1 Bacillota bacterium | reverse complement strand
ACTCTATACAACTGATGCAGATAGTAAGCTGCGTTCCTTCTATTATGAGGGACTCTCAGATAATGTTTTGGCATCCACGACCTACATAGGTGACAAAGTGACCTATTATGTCTATAATAAAGATATTCATGGAAGTATTACCAATCTGATCAATGGAAATGGAGAAAGTGTAAAAGGATATGCCTACGATGACTTTGGAACCTCCATCTCATTTGGCTATAGCAGTGTGAAAAATGAGCTGACTTATACTAGTGCTGTTTATGATGAAATTACAGGATTGTATTACTTAAATGCAAGGTATTACGATTCAGGTACCGGAAGGTTCTTGTTACAAGATAGTTTCAGAGGGGATGCGAAAGATGAGAAAACCTGGAATCTATATACGTACAGTGCTAATGATCCGATAAATTATGTAGATCCGAGTGGGCATTTTTGGGAAACGATATTTGATATACTTGGTGGTGCAGATTCTTTAAATGATTTTTGTAATAATCCGTCATGGGAGAGTGCGGGATATGCTTTTATTGATACAGCAGCTATTTTTTTACCATTTTGCCTGGAACAAATGGTGCAAGAAAAGGTGTGGCTGTTGTAAGTAAACAAGTAGCCAAAAAAGCAGCTAAAAAAGCTATATCAAAAGGGTCAAAGGTTGTTAAAAATTACTATGGAAACCAAACCTTGGTAGAAAGTTAGACTATTTATTTGGTAAAGCAACAGGACGTAAGCATAATATTGATAGATCTAGGAGTATGAGAAAACTAATAACAAAAATTAGAATATTTGATAATAAGAAGGGACGAGAAATTGTAAAAAATAGTTTGACTATAGCACTTAATGATACAACTAATATTTCTGGGTTTGGAAGAAGAGGAGAAATTATAAGGGAGTCATTGTTAGTAGGACCAAAAGGTATACTTTATATGGAGTCTATATGGAGAGGTACTAAACTAGACAGTGTAATTCTTAAGGGAACAGTATCTAGATATAATCATTTTCGTTAACTACTGTTCAAATTTTGGAGGGCAAATGTTACGTAAAGATTTTTATTATAGCATTTCTGAAGTGGATTCGGAGTGGGAATTAAAAGTGATATGTGATAAGAAGCACGCAACAATCTTAGGAGTTGGTATTGATTGTATACAAAGAAGCTATCTTATTAAAATACAATATCAAAGTGTGGAAGTGTTTATTGGATTGTATAATGAAGACCATGGACTTAAGCCATCATTAGTTTTTATGGATAGTATGGAATTAGTGCTAATTGCGTCTGACAACTGTGTATATTTTTTGTATTTGAATAATTTGCAAGATGTGCTTCCTTTTTTTTGTGACACTTTAGTGTTCGAGATTCTTCTACCTCAAAGTTATCCTGACATAATTGTTGTAATAACTGAAATAGGGGTAGAGTGTCTTACTTCTACAGGTGCACTACTTTGGGGATTCAGTTGTGATGATATTGTTACTGATTATAGCATTTATGAACACCATTTAGAAATAGTAACGTATGAGGGAGGGGTCTATAGTATTGCATTGGAGGATGGGCATATCTTATAAGTGTATGAAGAAGTTGGAGAAATAAAGACGGAAAATCTAGGGCTTCAGAGGTTGGAGTAGGTGCTTACTACAGCAAACCGAGGACTTTTCTTTAGAAGAAATTCTAAGGAAGGGTCCTTTTTACTATCTAAATATAAATGAATATGTTCTTATTGACCAAGTGACCGCTATGAAGGACTATGTCCCACAAGATGCTACTTCTACAGAACTTACCTGGATCCCATATCGATATACCGGATATGAGTATGATATGAAGGGACAGAAGGTGGCTTCTTATGAAGTAAATAATACCGATGCCCCTACCAAAGCTCAGATCGATGCTTGTAAGATAAGATATACCTATGACCTAGAGGGCAATCTTGTTGAAAGGAGTTTTAGCAACAATAAAGACATTACTGCCTTAAAGTATTTTTATAATAGCTATAAGTGGCTAACTAGGATTGAAGCAGTACGAAATGATGGAACCTTAGTTCCAGTTCGTGAATACTCATATGATAAAAATGGTAAAGTGCAAACCTATAAGGATTATATAGACATTCTTAACGGCGCTGGTAAGTATATTCAAAAACAGTACACTTACGACGTACTAGACCGTGTAGAACCATGGAATACTTTAAGAGTACTAATTTAAGTAGTGCTGTAGAAAGTTTTGCTTATACCTATGATAAAAATAATAACATTACTTCTGAATTGCTTAGCTATCATTATGCCAATAATCAATATACGGAGCAAAAAGAATACCAATTCGATTCCCTTGGCCAATTAGTAGAAAGCAAGGTTAGTAAGAATACCGAGGCTCCTGTCATCACCACGTATACCTATGACAACGTTGGAAACCGAACTTCCATGACAGTAGGCAATGAAACCACAACTTATACCTACAATCCATTAAATCAATTGATATCATCGGTTACGGTTGAGGGGACCACCTCTCAAGAACTTCTAATGTATCCTATACCTATGATTTGAATGGTAATCAAATAAGACAACGAGATATCGTTACTGGAGAAATCACCGAGTATGAATACAATATAGATGGTCAGCGCATTCAAAAGATCGATAATGGACAGATCACAAACTACTATTATTAGGATGAGGAACTACTCTATACAACCGATGCAAGTGGTAAGCTGCGTTCCTTCTACTATGAGGGTCTCTCAGATAATGTCATGTCAACTATGGCCTATGTAGGTGACAAAGCTACCTATTACGTCTATAATAAAGATATTCATGGAAGTATTACCAACCTAATCGATGGAAATGGAGAAAGTGTAAAAGGTTATTCCTACGATGACTTTGGAACCTCTATCTCTTTTGGCGATAGCAGTGTAAAAAATGAACTGACTTATACTGGTGCTGTTTATGATGAACTGACTGGTTTGTATTACATGAACGCAAGGTATTATGATTCAGGTACCGGAAGGTTCTTGTCACAAGATAGTGTTAGAGGGAATGCGAAGGATGAGAATACCTGGATTCTTTATACATACTGCGCTAATGATCCGATAAATTATGTGGATCCAAGTGGACAAATTTCTGTAACTGTTAATGACGTAAAAGATGGTTTGGGGGCGGCAGCGGCAGAAGGAGCAGCATTTGGTCCAGCTGGTGTAGTAGTTGCTGGTATATTTTTATTTGGATGCATTATATATAGTTACAACAATAGTAGGACATATAGTAATGCATCGCCGCAACCAACTGCAAAGAAAGAAATTAAAAGTAATAATGTAAAAAAGAAAGTAAAAGTAAAAGGTAAACCGAGGAGTCATAAACGAGTTAAGGGTAAAATTGGTTCTTTAAAACCAATAGGAAAGGCAAATTCTATTACATCCTTACATAAGTAAATGGAAAACATTTACAATAAACGTTTTATGGAAAAGATGGAAAGGTAACTACTTTGTTACTTTGTAATTGTTGTTCATAAAAAGGGTGCACTTAATAAACAATATCAAAATTTGTTTTATAATTGCACTGTTATTTCGAGCAATCCCTGAATGTTTATGCACCATCAGCATAGGCTGTTGTCGATAGGAAATCTGATGCTGCTTAGGAGATTGCAATTCGAATGCAGAATTGTTTCGCAAGACAGCAATGATGATATTTGTGACCTTCTGCATGATTGCATCAAGTGCCACCATCTTAGGTTTGGATTCTTTTTTAATGTAGTATTCATAAAGATAAGGATTTAATGCCTCACCGTTACGTTTTGTACGAATACAAGCCAAAGCAACAGCGAAGATTGCACGACGTGCAATACGTGAGCCACAACTGGACATATGAACTTCAGTGGCTTTGAATTTACCAGATTATTTGGAAGCTCGAGCCATACCCGTATCATCGTGCCAGGTTGCGTACAAGTAAGAAGAAACTTTATACACGTATCAATAGTTGGAATAAATGATGTAAAGGAAGAACTCCTTCTCCAACTTACGATATAGATTTTATTAGAACTAGCATAGCTTTTTGCTACGACTTTATTATATCAGGAGGAAAGTAAATAATGATCTATAGTATAATAAAGAATGATAACGATATATTAAATCTAATGGAAAAGTTCGGTCATTTTCACGATAGTTGTATAAAAGAAATGCACTATTTGAGTGGCGGATGGGTTGATCAAAATTTGGTGATGTATCCATTTAATGATCTAAGAAGTGTTTCTATTATTTTTCAGAGACAGGGAACACCGAATTCAGTAATAGAACTTGTATTCATGGGAATTAATAAATTAAATTTAGAACCTAGAAATGAAGAATATGACTGTATCATTGATGGAGCAAGCCTAAAAATAGTCA
>JAEZFR010000441.1 GCA_023417285.1 Bacillota bacterium | reverse complement strand
TTGTTGCTTGATTTTCTAGCTTTGAATAAGTAAATTTGTTTTTAAGTACCAATGATGATTGGTAGACAGGAGGTTTTTATGAGAGTACTGATAGCTGAAGACGATTTTGCTGGAAGGAAATTATTACAGAAATTCTTATCGCAGTACGGTCAGTGTGAAATAGCTGTTGACGGTGTAGAAGCGCTAGATTTATTTATGGCGTCAATAGTAGATAAGAAGCCGTTTGATTTAATATGTTTAGATGTTATGATGCCCAAGTTAGATGGTATTACCTTACTCAAGATGTTTCGTAATCTTGAGAAGGAAAAGGATTGTAAGGCGTCAAAGATAATAATGATTACTGCTCTGAATGACAGGGATACAGTAACTCAATCATATGAGAATGGTTGCCAAGCATTTGCATGGAAGCCAATTGACCTAGACAAGTTTAGACAAGTGCTAGAAAAGTTAAGTTTAATATAAGAACATGGTGATAAAATGAATTCTTTACAAAAGCTACTTAAGGTTCAGACTGTAATAACAATTATATACTTTTTGATAATAGCTATATATGGAGCTTTAAACTTTATAGTCGAAGACCATACTGCAAAACTAGCTGCAACTATTTCTTTTATTGTGATTAGCATGTGCTATTTAGTCTATATATTAAATGAAGTATTGAGGAATAGTTCTGAGCTGGCAAATAACAATAAAGAGATGGCAGTAAGCTGTCATGAGATTAATAACCTACTAAGTGGAGTTATTGGAATGTCGAACTTGTTGGAAATAACAGACCTTGACAGTGAGCAAAAGGAATATGTAGATATTATGAAGGTATACTCATCAAATTTGAGGACCCTTTTAAATGATATAATGCTATTTTCAAGTATGGGTTTCAAGAAGATGATAATTGAGAAGCAGTATATCAGTGTACCAACTTTAGTCAAGCAAGTGTGCAAGCCTTATTATACTGAAGCAGCTCTTAAAAAGATCTCCTTTAGTGTAAATATAGCGGACGAGCTGAACAATTATATGATATGCACAGATAGTGTAAGGCTGAGTCAGGTATTACATAATTTCCTCAAGAATGCTTTTAAGTTTACCTCAAAAGGTGGAGTAATATTTAATGCAGCAGTGGATAAGCAAGGCGATGATTTATGCATGCATTTTGATGTTATTGATTCAGGAATTGGAATTTCAAAACAGAACACAGCACAGATATTTCAGTATTTTATGCAGACTGAGACAGGGAAGGAAAGTAGATACGGTGGAGTGGGCATTGGACTTGCTATAAGTAAAAACATTGTTGAGTTAATGGGGGGAAAGATAGTTTTAGAAACAGAAGAGGGAAAGGGAAGTAAATTTACAGTAATAGTTCCATGTAAATATACCGCAGCTACTCAAATGGTTAAACAAAAGTAAGTTTTTTTGCAAAATGGTATATGTATTACATGTTTAAGCTTCAATAGGACTTTGATAATAATAATTTCTATGCTATTATAATGCTATATAAATATTTGTTGGAGGTGCTAAATGTGTCAGATATTCAAATTGTAATATTTCTGTTGAATAATGAACTTTGTGCAGTAGAAGCAGGTTGCGTACATAAAATTGAGAAGTACACGGCATTGACACCTATACCAGAAATGCCGAGTTATATAGATGGAGTTTTTGATTTAAGAGGAAAGGTTGTCCCCGTTATCAATCTAAATAGGAGATTTGGACTTGGCGATACCGAGATAACAAAAAAGACCAAGATTATTGTAGTTAATAATGAAGCAACTCTTATGGGTTTTGCGGTGAATAATGTTATTGAGATTATAAATATAGATTCTACACAGGTTGATAGGACGGAACCTATTCTTAATATCAACAGTAAGCATTACATCAAGGGGATTGGAAAAAAGGATGGGAAGCTCTTTTCCATTATTGATTTAAATGCAGTATTAAACAAAGATGAGTTTTCCTTTATTACCGATTCTATTAGCAAATAATATCAGTTCTATTTAAAGAACCTCAAGGTTAAGGTTTATACTAACTTTGAGGTTCTTTTGTTTTGTATAATACTTGATAATATGCAAACTATATTCTTATTGATATTTTTTGATGGGAGTAAAATATAGGTATCATAAGGGAGATTTATGATTGAGGTATCAGGTGTAACAAAAAAATATGGAAGGGTGTATGCTCTACATCATGTTTCGTTAAGTGTTAATAATAGCGGAATAACCTGTTTGCTAGGGATAAATGGAGTGGGCAAATCCACCCTGTTAAAAGCAATTGCAGGCTTACTGCCAATTGATGAGGGGATAATCCTAATAGACGGAATGAAAATTAATAGTTACACCTATAACAATCTGGCCTTTGTACCAGACAGGTGTGCATTTTATCCCAACATGTCAATTGAAGATATTTTTTATATGATGAAAATTTTCTATAAATACTGGGATAAAGAAAAAGCTAGAAATATGATGGAGTATTTCAAGCTTAACGCTAAATCAAGAGTTTCTGAATTATCCAAGGGCAACCTTGCAAGATTAAAGCTGGTGGTTGGATTTTCACAGGGCGCTCAATATCTACTTTTGGACGAGCCATTTTTAGGGATAGACATTTTTAGTAGGGAAGATTTTATGAAAGCCATGAAGACAAGTTTTATTGAAAGGGGACAGACAGTTTTACTTACAACACATGAGATAGCCGAAATAGAGGATCTCGCAGATCATGTAATTCTTCTAGATAGAGGAACTGTTGTACAGGACTTTGATGTTCAAGCTGCTAATAAAAGTGGATTGTCTATATTAGAAATAATGAGGCAGGTATACAAAAATGAAGCAGAGTAGCAGTAAGCTATTTTTTTTATTGGCTATTGAGTTTAACAGAATAATGGTAGCTTTACTTCCTATGACATTTCTATATACTGTGATACAACTTATTTCTTGCTTTTACAAAGTAAATGAAATAAATAGAACCATTGAAGAAATTGCAAATGCAGAAATGAAGACTATAGAAAGTGTTATTGAGGCTAGAAAGGGCACCTTCGGAATGTCTAATGTAGTGGAAGGCAATACGGTGTTAAGCATTGGTGTTATTATATTGCTGGCAGGACTTGTGTTTTACTGCTTGGCAAGCTGGTATATTGAATGGTTTTCTAGAAATAAAACCATTTATACCTTACTGCTCTTACCTTATAGTAGAATAAAAATATATTTAATAAAAGCGCTATCGGTATTAATGTCATTTGGGGTTATTGTAGCTGCATTTATTATCAATATCCTTTTAAACTTTTTGATTCTTAAAAGCTTTCTGTACAATGGTTTACTCCAACAAAATGCACTTATTTCCGAGCTTAGAGGGAGTAGTATTATTGCTACCATTGCTCCGACACAGAGTATAAATATTTTAGTATACGTGTTTTGTTTATGCGCTTTTATTGGTGTGCTCTTTGGATTCCCTTTACTGGAAAGGGGAGGTGGCTGGTTGGGTGCAATCATCGCCATACTGCAGTTAATAATCTTCCCATATGTTTTCATATGGTTAAGCGCTACTTCCTGGCTGTTTACCTCAGAGACAATAATTTTACAATTATTGTGGTGTACACTATTTATTACAATTTCAATAATTTCAGCTAGGCTGTTGCTAAATCGCAAAATTGCTGCTTAAGGGAGACTAGGAATGAGTAATAAAAGGACTTTTTTTAATTTTGGAGTACTTGGATTATCATTAATAATAATTATAGTTTACTTAATTTTAGTAAATTCTCATACATTTAATTTACAGTATAGTCTAAAAACTCTATCTGGAGATGTAGATGAGATTAGTGATGTGGTTTTTAGTGGAATAAGAGTAAACTCAACCAATGATATTAGAGAGGTGCTAATACACGGTAGTAAGACTTCTGTCGAAAGAGTAACCAAATATGATGCAAGGCGTGAAGCCAGTGAGGTGGTTCTCAAGAACAAAGAGGTATTCAGGGGAAGAACTAATTACAACAATGTTTATCAGACAGAAAAATACTTATTATATTTTGACGAGCAAAATCAAGGTGCACAGATTCAGGATTTGGTAGTAAAAAATAGAGAGTCAGCAATCACTGTTGTTATAAAAATCACTCCTCCAATGGTTGAAAACCTTGTAAATACTGTTTTTGGTGGAATAACAGTCCATAGCGATAATGCTATTCTCTTAATGGTGGGGAAGACTATGACCAGCCAGGAGAGTTTACCTACTGATACAGTTTTGGCTGTATATTTTGTAAGCCTTGACAAAGGTATAGTATATGACAGACAAATGTTTAATCTATTAACCAATAGTGAAGGAATAGGCTTTAAACTGCCATTTAGCAATAGGTATAGTAGTGTAAAGAATACGGGTATTGTTGCAGTCCCTTTATATCCCTTTATATATTCTGAAGACGAAAGTATACTTTCAAAAGGTTTTAGCGGAGTCAAGCAGAAGCTTTTTATGTATAATTATTTTGATAAGACATTCTATGATTTGGATTTACCCGATTTTGTAGTCATTGACGACTCTACATTTGTTATAAATAGTATGGACGGCTCACATATAAGCTATATTATATCAGGACAAGAGCTAAACAGTATTAATCAAGAAACAGGACAACTAGAACATACAGCCGTTTTAGAGAGGGCCTCAAAGCCAGAGGTATATTTCAATTTTACTGATAAGGCACTGATAAAGGGAAGTAAAATATATATGATTCAGCATGCTAGAAATGATAATGGCTTCGAAATAAGGATTTCAGCGAACGATATTTATACAGGAAAGCTATTGTTTGAAGGCAGTTTAAATTCAAATGATGCTACCTCCGATATATGGTTCCAGCAATCAAAAGAACTGAAAAACCTACACATAGAAGAAATTAGTTAATTAAAAAAATAGCTTAATAAAAAAATAGCTTAATAAAAAAATAGCTTATTAAAAAATAGCTTATTAAAAAATAGCTTATTAAAAAAATAGTCAATTAAGAAAATTAGCTAAAAGAATACTTTATAAAATAAAAGAGACTGCAAAAGCAGCCTCTTTGAGTCTGTGAAATAAATTCTGTAAATTAAGCTTTCTATGATAAAATCAAAATATCATAGGAGGCTTTTTTTATGGCAAAAAGAAAAAATTCAATGAGCGAATGTAAAAAGAATATCATCGCTTCA
>JAEZFR010000437.1 GCA_023417285.1 Bacillota bacterium | reverse complement strand
AACAACTACTCTGTAAAAAGGGTTCTTCTTAGCACCCATTCTCTTTAAACGAATCTTAACTGCCATTATTTTCACCTCCTTTAAAGGATAATATCAAATTTATTAATTAATATTTTTATTTAAAAAGGCATTTTAAACTTTCCTAAAGCACCTTTTTTGCCACGTTTACCCATGTCGTTCATCATCTTCATCATTTTTTTCATTTCCTCAAAGCCCTTTAGCATCTTGTTGACTTCTTGGATAGTAGTACCGCTACCAGCTGAAATACGCTTTCTACGGCTACCATTAATGATAGAAGGGTCATTTCTTTCTTTTTTGGTCATTGATTGGATGATAGCCTCAATTCTGAAAAATTCCTTTTCATCTACCTGGACATCCTTCAATGCCTTGGAATCCATACCAGGTATCATACCAAGTATGTCTTGAAGCGGTCCCATCTTCTTTATCTGCTGCAGCTGCTCTAAATAGTCCTCAAGAGTAAACTGCATTGTACGCATTTTCTTTTCCAGCTCAATAGCCTTCTTTTCGTCGAAGGCTTCCTGTGCCTTTTCAATGAGACTGAGCACATCACCCATACCAAGTATACGTGATGCCATTCTGTCAGGGAAGAAAGGCTCTAAGTCACTGAGCTTTTCACCCATACCCGCAAACTTGATTGGCTTTCCGGTAACTGACTTAACGGAAAGTGCGGCACCACCTCTAGTATCACCATCTAGCTTGGTTAATACAACACCGTCAATACCCAGCTTCTGATTGAAGCTTTCGGATACGTTGACTGCATCCTGTCCAGTCATCGCATCAACTACCAGTAATATTTCATGTGGATGTACTGTGTTCTTGATGTTCAGCAATTCATCCATCAATTTTTCATCTATGTGTAATCGACCTGCAGTATCTAGTATTACAAGGTCATGTTGCATCTTGTTTGCATGATCTATTGCTGACTTAGCTATCTGAACAACATTCTGATTATTTTCCAGTGAGAATACCGGGATGCTAAGCTGTGCACCTACTACCTGCAACTGTTTGATTGCAGCTGGTCTGTATACATCGCACGCTACAAGCAAAGGATTTTTACCCTGCTTTCTCATGAGATTTGCCAGCTTACCTGATGTGGTAGTTTTACCAGAACCCTGTAAACCAACCATCATAAGAACCGTCGGTGGCTTTGGTGCAAATGTAACCTTGCTTTGTTCCCTTCCAAGGAGCTCTATTAATTCCTCATGAACAATCTTAACAACCTGTTGTCCTGGCGTAAGGCTTTCTAACACGTCAGAGCCTACCGCTCTCTCAGAAATCTTGCTGATAAATTCCTTTACAACCTTGAAATTTACATCGGCTTCTAAAAGTGCCAGCTTTATCTCACGCATCATTTCCTTGACGTCCTTCTCGGAAACGCGGCCTTGTCCTCTAATTTTCTTGATAGTCTCCTGAAGCTTTCCTGATAAACCCTCAAATACTGCCATCCAATACCTCCGTGCAACCTGTCTATATGGTATTTATCAGCTCATCAATTTCCTTCTGAACATTGCTGATAATCTTCCTGTCTTTTTCATTTAATTGCTCTAAACTGACTTCATTAAGCTGCTTTGATATATTTTTAGCCTTAAGATTCTGCTCAGAAAACTTGAAAACAAGACCGAGCTTTTCTTCATATTCGTTAAGCAGTGCCCTAGCACGCTTTTCGTTGTCAAAAACACCTTGGCGGCTTATATTGAGCTGTTCTGCAATCTCAGACAATGTGTAATCATTGTTGTAATGCAAATCCAAAATCTCATACTGCCTGTCAGTGAGCAACTGTCCATAAAAATCAAGCAGCAAAGATATTTCATAAACCTTGTTCACTATTCATCACTCTAATCTGTAAAGTATTTTTGCTTTACAACTTATTTTAATGCATAATAGTAACCGTGTCAAGTGTTTTTACTTTACATTACATTCTTTTCTGCTCAGGAAAAATACCTTCCATAGACGTACAGCAGAGAGTACCAACAGTATTCCAACTGCAAGTGAGCCTGCAATTCCCAATGTGTTTAAACCTTTATTGAGGAAATTACTCATATCCCCCTCAATTCCATACCTCATTGTATAATACAAACCGCCACCCGGTACTAAAGGCAGTAAACCCACCATAAGATAACCCGTCGCAGGGTTTTTATTAATTCTAGCCATTATTTCAGAATATATTGAAATAATAATTGTAGCTAAAAAATACTGAAATATATCATTCTTTAGAAAGCCAAGTGCACTATAGCTAAACCAAGCCAAAGCTCCGCACAAAGGAGCTAGAAACAGGAGCTTGCCTCTTATATTAACAACTATACAAAAACCTAGACAACCCAAAAACGATAAAAAGCATTGCATTAAAACTGTCATATAGGTGGATTTTCCTTTCAGATTTCTCCTTGCCGTCAATCGTAGTGTTTATAGTTATAACTTATATCATTATTTTAATTCCATGTGACACTCTATACTTTGAGGAAACAAAAAAGCTATAATTTCCTAGAGCAAATTAGCAGATGCAAAAATAGTCAGCACAATACCGGAACCAATGGCTATTGCTGTAGCAATAAGTATTGCCTCCGTGAACTTAGTAAGCCCCGCGAACAGGTCTCCTGCTATCACATCTCGCATAAAGCTTGTCAACACTATACCGGGTACAAGATTCATCAGTGTCCCTATTGTAATTTTATCTATATTGTTTGCTAAGCCCAGTTTTACTGTAAAAACTGCAACAAGTGAGGCTGTAGCTGATGAAATGATAATTATAAAAAAGGTATTTGCTTGGAAACGTTCCATATTATAATAGACTATCTTTACAGCAGCACCTGCAAGTATGGCACATAATGCATCAAATATATTACCCCCATAAAATAGCGTAAAGGCAAACGCAACCAACGAAAATCCTAGAGTCTGTTGGAATAGCCCAAATGATTTAGAGTTGTTTATAGAATCAAGCTCATCATATATATATGAAACATCTGGAGTGGTTGCACAAATCTTTCTACAAAGATTATTAAGCAGCTCAATCTTTCTCAGATCATTTCGTTTGGAATACACCCTCTTAATCTTTGTTATAGGGTATTCCTCTTGTGTGCATATTGTAACTATTAAACAGGAGGGAACGGCAAATACATCCCCTTCCTTTACACCATAAGCTGTAAAAATCCTCTTTATAGATTCCTCCACGCGGTATATATCTGCTCCATTTTCCAGAAGATAATATCCTATCTTGGTTGTAGCATTCAATAAAGCATCATAATTCATTGCATACACCTAATTTATATATTTATAGCTTATTATATCACAATAACAATTATTTAATAATTCTATTTACTTTTGTAATTTTTATTACTATAAAACATATATAAATATTTTAATTTTTGACAGATAATTTTTGCTAACAGTAGCAAGTTGCATCCTTTAAATGTATGTGTTACTATTTTAACAGCTGGTATTCTTTTGAAACCAGACGATTTAATTCTATTTTTTATTAAACAATACGACTTATATCCCAATAAGGGAATGAGAACGGAGGTTAATTGTATGTCGAAAATTAATTCACAAGAACGATCGCTATTAGGTATCGACCAATTGTCAATCAGAAGTATTGTCATAGGCAGCCTTGGGTCAGTAGTGATCACTGCAAGCTCAATGTACATTGCTCTAAAAATGAGCGCCCTACCATGGCCTACTATTTTAGTAGCATTACTATCAATGTCAGTATTAAAGCTGATAGGAAAAACCACCTTGAACGAAGTAAATATTACTCAAACTGCAATGTCTGCAGGTGCAATGGTTGCCGGTGGTCTTGCTTTTACATTGCCGGGGCTTTGGATTACAGGCACCTGGACTATGGAGTCAATCACTACCGAAAACTTTTTGAAGGTGCTTGCTATTGCTATTGCAGGCTCAATTATTGGTTCAGTTGCATCATGGCTTCTCCGAAACAGATTTATTGAAAAGCAGCAACTCCCCTATCCAATAGGAATGGCTGCAGCAGAAGCTATTAAGACTGGTGATGAGGGTGGCAAGAAATCCTTGGTATTATATATTTCTCTAGGCCTCTCAGCCATCTACACATACTTCAAAGATTATGTTGGAAACATTCCTGCAGTACTTTTTGCTAATGGCAATTTTGGTATTTGGAACTCTCCAATGGCTATAGGTATTGGCTATATTATCGGTACACTATACACAGGGGTATGGTTCCTAGGTGCTATAATCTCATATGTTTTAATTATTCCCCTTGGTCCAAAACTAGGTTTGTTTGCAGACAGCGCTGCCGCAACTTCTTTTGCAAGTACGCTTGGTATTGGAATAATGATTGGAACCGGATTTGGAGTTCTTATTTCTATGGTTTACAAGTGGATAAAGAACACTATTCAAAATAAAGATAAAAAGAACGATATATTTTCAGGTATCAAAACAATCAATGACGGTAAATCTTTAAAAGCTAAGCTACTTGCGTTATTATTTACATTACTTACATTTATATTTACAGTAGCAAGCGGGCTGTCCATCATACCATCAATATTGTTGATAGCAGGGGTATACATCGCATCAATAATGGCAGCAACACTTACAGGTCAGACTGGTGTTAATCCAATGGAGGTATTTGGAATAATTGTGTTGTTGGGTATAAGGCTCTTTGTCAATGTTAATACGCTGGATGCATTCATAATTGCTGCCTGTGTAGCTATTGCCTGTGGGTATTCAGGAGACTTATTCAACGACTACAAGGCTGGCGCTATACTAGGAACAAATCCTAAGGCACAGTTAATATCACAGGTATTTGGTGGCATTGTTGGATCGGTTGTTGCAACAGCTGCACTGTTTGCTCTCATTAAGCAATATGGCGGTGTTGGTGGAGATACAGGACTTACTGCAGTTCAAGCGTTCTCTGTAACCACAATGGTAAATGGCTTGGGTGATCCTATTGTATTGACAATCGGTGCTGTGATTGGAGCGGTACTATTCCTATTGGGTGTCCCTGCAGCAACACTTGGTTTGGGAATATACCTACCATTTATAATTTCTTCTGCTGTTTTTATAGGCGGTATAATACGACTTGTTGTAGATAAAGTTCGTCCAAAGTCCTCAGCTACTGGTACTATTGCATCTTCGGGTCTTCTTGGCGGTGAAGGTATAACAGGAGTAACCATAGCGATTATAAAACTATTTTCAGGGGTATAAATTTTGTGTATAATTGAAGGGGCTTATTGCCCCTTCTTTTTACGTTTTTAGTTGTTTAAACAGCTACATCAGCATTTAGTGTTTATATAACGATAGATTATATTTATTAGTACAGTTAGTAATGAATTTATTCACATAATAAGGAGATGATTTTTTGGCAAAGATTATCGGAATAGATATTGGAGGCAGTACAACCAAAATTGTTGGCTTTGATGGAAACAAGATGTTTAGCCCATTTCTCGTAAGAGCAAATGACCCAACAGCTTCAGTATATGGTGCTTTTGGTAAGTTTCTTAGCGTTAATTCCCTACAGCTTCAGGATATTGAAAGAATAATGATTACTGGTGTTGGCTCATCTTTTATAAATGAAAGGCTTTATGGAATACCTACTGGGAAGGTTGATGAATTCCTTGCTATAGGCATGGGTGGTCTGTATTTGAGCAATCTTGACAAGGCTATTATTGTAAGCATGGGTACTGGTACCGCTTTTGTAAAGGCTGAAGGCATTTCCGCGGTTCACCTTTGTGGTACTGGTGTTGGTGGTGGAACGCTTCTAGGCCTATCCAATAGAATGCTTAATGTGAGGCATTTTGATGAGCTTATTGAAACGGCAAACGGTGGTGATTTGACACATGTTGACCTGACAATAGGCGATATTTCAAAGGAGGTTATGGAAACTCTTCCAAGTGAAACAACAGCCTCAAATTTTGGAAAAATCAGCGACCTTGCAACCAAATCAGATATTGCAATGGGTATTATTAATCTGGTATTCCAGACTATCGGTATGGTGGCTGTATCAAACACAAGAATTGATAATATCAAGGACGTTGTGCTAACAGGTAATTTGACAAATGTACCTCAGTCCAAATATATATTTGAACAATTAAATAAACTCTATAATGTTCGTTTTCAAACTCCAGAAAATGCTGAATACGCAACTGCTGCTGGCGCAGCTATCTGCTTTAAACAGGGTGCTAGGTTTAGGGAGATAAAATAATCAATAGTAGTGATTAATATTAAAAGAATATAAAACTAAAGTAAATAAAGGGTCTGTTGCATAATGGATAGTTGAGTCTGTGAAATAAATTCTGTAAATTAAGCTTTCTATGATAAAATCAAAATATCATAGGAGGCTTTTTTTATGGCAAAAAGAAAAAATTCAATGAGCGAATGTAAAAAGAATATCATCGCTTCA
>JAEZFR010000423.1 GCA_023417285.1 Bacillota bacterium | reverse complement strand
GTCCTCTCCTGAGCAGGCAAATGAAAACTTTGAGAAAAATAAGAGCCGCAACAAAACGCTTGCTGCTATTAACTCCAAGTTCTTTCAGGGCCTTATGGCACCAACCTGGTATCTAACAATAGATAACTGGTTCAATATTTATAAGTTTGATGAAGATGTAATGTATACTCTGTTTAAATGTTGTTACGATAATAACGCATTCCATAAAAGCTATATTGAAGCAGTTGCAGCTAACTGGCACCGTCGTGGTATTAAGAATTTCTTTGATCTGGAGAAACATTTTGAAGAAATGGCGCACATTAAGAGTATTAAAGGAACTATCATCAAAAAACTCAGACTTAGAAGAGCGCTCACTGAGTATGAAAACGAGCTTGTTGAAAAGTGGGTTTCAGATTATAAGTATGGCTTTGATATAATTGAATTGGCGTTGAAAAAGACAGTGGGAAAGACAAATCCTGATTTTAAGTACATTAATAGTATACTTACAAAATGGTTTGAACTTGGGCTGTGCTCTGTAAATGATATTCTTGGCTACGAGAGCAGCCAAAAATCCTCCTTTACCGCACAACAAAAGCCTAACAAACAAAATGATTCACAAAGAGAAAACTTTGAACAGCGCCAATATAACGAAGAGTATTACGATAACTTCTTTACCAATGCAAATAAAGGATAGGTGGTATAACCTGTGATAAGGGATATTCATAACATTATTCAAAGAGAATACGAGCGTCGCCAAAAGCAGTCAGCAGATGTTATTCAGCAGAGGAAGTCAGAGCTTTATGATAGACTTCCTGACCTTTTGGAATTAGACTCCCAAATAAGCAAGCTAGGAATTAAATACAACAAGCTAATGCTTACAGATGGAGCTAATAAGCCGATACTGCTAGAGGAGATGAATAATAGTATAAATTTATTAAGAGCACAAAAGCAAAACATTCTCAAGGAGCACCATATTGACCCTGAATATCTTAGTGCTCCCCATCAGTGCCAGCTATGCAGTGATACCGGATTTTTGACTGATGAGTTTGGATCAAAAAGATGCTCCTGCTACAAGCAGCAGGTTATCTCCTTATTATTTGAGCAGTCCAATATTAATTTGAACGGTGATGAGAGCTTTGAAAATTTTGATGAGTCTCTCTACCCCGACGAAATTGACTCGGCTAAGTACGGGATTAGTATTTCACCAAGAGAAAACATACGAAATGTAAAAGACATTTGCTTGGATTTTATTGATAATTTTGACAATCCAGAGCAAAAGAATCTCTTTTTCAGTGGGAGAACAGGTGTAGGAAAAACCTTTTTATCATTTTGTATAGCTAGAGAGCTGATGGAGAACGGCCGTACTGTATTGTATTTATCTGCCCCACAGCTATTTGATATTGTTACTAACTACAAAATGAGACAGTCTAGAGATGATTCTTTTAATGATGATAAGTACCAAAGTATTTTTAATGTAGAACTTTTGATAATAGATGACTTAGGGACTGAATCATTAAGCGATGCACGGTATGCAGAGCTATTGAACATCTTAAATACAAGATATGCAAAAAACGGAACCAGTGCTTGCAAAACAATTATTTCAACAAACCTAGGTGCTAAAAAACTATTTGAGCTCTATACAGAGCGCGTGGCCTCAAGAATTGTTGGTCATTTTGAGCGTCTTGTTTTAGCTGGTATAGATATACGTAGTCACAAAGCCTAAACAGATTATATTATTTCTATATTTTAAGAAAAGATAGTAGCTCATAAAGCAGGCCTGCTTTAATATTTAAAAGATATAGCACTTGCTTTGTAAAGGTGAGTAAAATAAGCACTACACCTGGCAGAGGTGCAATCCAAGCCCAAAGTTTTGAGGGCTTTTTTTGTGAATTTTCTTGATTTTGTTGGTATCCATCTTGTATATGCAAATATTCACTTTGATCATCTAATTGTGTTTCTTCCTTCTGGGTTTGTATGCCAAGTACTAGAGACTGATTGTCTACTTTTTTCACCCTAGTACTTCTAAGAAAGGCGTACATAAGCCCCGTAAATACTGATACAAATCCCATAAATAAAATTGCATAAAAAATTATAACAAATACCAGAACTCCAGTAGGTATACTGCTAAAATCTAAGGTTGGCGTAGACTGAGTTGATACACTTACCGGTGTAATATTCTGGGTTAGGTTTTTCGAATAAAATACTATTAATACGACACTGGCATTATTAACGAAATGTGCTAGCATACCGGCATATATTGATTTGGTCCTATGTACAATTATTGCGATAACAAAGCCTAAAATAGTAGTTGCTATTGCCTTTTGTAAATCCCGATGCAATATGCCAAAAAGTATTGAAGTAAGCGCAATACAGCGAGCAGTGCCTAGCTTCTCATAGCCTTTAGTTATGAGACCCCTGAATAGAACCTCTTCACATACAGCAGCGCTTACTCCTACTACTGCCAAGGCAACCATTAACGTAGCAACATCAGGTATCTGAATTTGACTTACGGGTAAATTTTTATTGAATGCAAGCTTGGTTAGAAATAATACCAGTGCACTTATTACTGTAACGATAGGGATAGCCGTTATCATCATAAAGAACACCAAAATAAAGTGTACCGGCTTGGTTCCTTTAAGTTTGAGAGTTTGAACAATATCATATTTACCAAATAATAAAAATAAAATTGCAGGTAATAAAACGAGCAATATTTCTCCAAGAGCCGATCTTAAATACCCATTTTTCACAGGTATAAGAGGTGCTATATATATCAGCATTATTGTTGTAAGTGAGAAAAAGAATCCCGCAGCAATTGGCCCGGGGACCTTGGTATTATTTTTTATAGTAATCAAAATGCTTCCTCCGTCTATAATCAATAAATTAATTATAGATAATAATGCTCATGAGTA
>JAEZFR010000252.1 GCA_023417285.1 Bacillota bacterium | reverse complement strand
AATCTAGTACTAGTAAGATTCAGGTTAGAGCTGATATAAAGGTTAAAGGCAAAAATGAGGATATAAAGAATGAGATAATCAATAATGCCTTGGTTAAGCTAGATACCAATGGTGATAGAGCTAAATTGAAACTCCAGACAAGGGATGGTGGTAACTTCTGGGATTGGCACAAGAAGAACTACAGCGGCTACTTGATCACCATTAATTATTATATTGAAATACCTGAAAGTATGGAGTTTGACTTTTCTACAGGGGCTGGTAATATATCCATAAGTGATATAGAAGTAGCTTTGACTGCTTCAACTGGTGCAGGAAACATTAGTTTGAACAATACTAAGCTTACTAATGAGATTAAGATTTCGACGGGAGCTGGTAATGTTAGTATAGATGGTGAGTTTAAAGACCTAGATAGCCTTGATATTGAAAATGGGGCAGGAAATATAACATTATCATTACCATCAACCACTCCTATGGAGCTCAGCATAGATACCGGAGTAGGAAATGTTGGTGGCTCAATGGTTCAAGATAATGGTATGAAAAACCACTCAAAGATGGATATTAACGGTGGAGGGCCTGAAGTTGAGCTTAGTTCAGGTGTTGGGAATATTAGTGTAGATGGATATTAATGTATAGTTATTGAGGAAATAATACCTATAAAGTTAAGCTGGAATAGTCATGACGCTGAGATAGGTGCGCGCTGTTAAGGCATTGAGCTAAAGAGACAATGTGCATGAGCCACGATTGTTAAAGCATTGAGCTAACGATAATTAAACATTGAAAGCTCCACTTTGTAAAGGCAGTAGGTCTAAACTGCTGCTACAAGGTGGAGCTTTATACATGCTTCTATAGGTATAAGTATTCAAGCATTGCCCGTTTAGTTTAGGGCGTGGAACTCAATAATTTCTAGTCAGAAAACATTGGCAGGTAATACTAGATAGAAAACATTGGCAGAAAGCATTATAGTAATGCCTTCACAGATTCCCATAGTACCTGTAATAAGTCACTTTCTTTATTATTAGGATCATAATTACCGCCAGCACTATCATGCTTGCCCATATCGCAAGTATAATCTCCAATAGTAGCAGTTAAATAAAAGTCTCCTTGGCCATAACCCTTTCTATCCAGTATGTCAATCATTTGTCCTATATCCAGTAAGGGCAAACAATCCTGCTTTGAAAAGGAGGTGGGCCTTTGAAACTCAAATACGAAGTCCTCTTCCATAAAATCTTCAGACAGGGAGAAATCTTCCTCTTCCTCAGGTTGTGTGCCATCAGCCGCTTTAATCAGTGCGCTATCCTCCGCTTCAAGGTGAGCACTATCTACCACTTCGATATCTTCCGATTCTTTATCTTTATCATCAGGCATAAACTTAAAATCAAAGAGTATCATACTATGGTGCCTGACAAGCTGAATGCCACCAACAACAAAAGTTAATTTTTCATATTCTTCTTCTTCTGCATTAATGCATACGTTCGCTACGGCAACATCGTATACATGCGGAATCCATAGTTCGCACAAGTTTTGCATTTGCTCGAAAGTGAGCTCATCTAATTCCTTTTGTGTTATTCTAAGTCTCATATGTACCACCATTTCCGCCTATATGGCTATTATATTAGGTATCTATTATTTTATCATATGGGGCCTGGTTTTGTTAAGAATTTATTGGTTAACTTTTCAACGCCTCTTGACACGAACATTAGTTTGATAAATAATGTTTAGTGTAAATACTACTGATGATTTGGAATTTTGGAGGAAGTAACAAATGACAAAAATGGGCAAAAAGCCTGAATACGGAAATGAAAGTATATCTTCGCTAAAAGGTGCTGATAGAGTCAGATTACGTCCTGGTGTTATCTTTGGTTCAGATGGCCTCGAGGGATGTCAGCATTCATTCTTCGAAATACTATCAAACTCAATTGATGAGGCCCGTGAGGGATATGGCGATGTGATTGAGGTTACTCGCTATAAGGATCATTCTATAAAGATTCAAGACTGGGGAAGAGGTATTCCTCTGGATTACAATCAAAAAGAAGAAAAGTACAATTGGGAGCTGGTTTATTGCGAGTTGTATGCAGGCGGAAAATATCAAAACAACTCAGGTGAAAACTACGAGTATAGCTTAGGTCTTAACGGACTTGGTGCGTGTGCGACTCAGTATTCGTCAGAATTCTTTGATGTCACAGTACTAAGAGACGGATTTAAATACGAATTACATTTTGAAAGCGGTGAGAATGTTGGGGGGCTAAAGAAAAGTAAATGCGATAATAAGCAAACCTCCACCATTCAACATTGGAAACCCGATATACATGTATTTACAGATATTAATATTCCATTAGAATATTTTCAGGCAGTGATGAAAAAACAAGCGGTTGTTAATGCCGGTCTTCGCTTTGTTCTAAAAGATGAAGAAACAGACACCACCTTTGAATATATATATGATAATGGTATTGTTGATTACATAAAGGAAATCAACAAGGATTCTGGTTTTACAGAGATTCAGTATTATGAAACATCTACAAAAGGTAAGGACCGTGAGGACAAGCCTGAATATAAGGTTAAGATGCAAATTGCATTTTGCTTCAATAATACCACTAACCTTTTGGAATATTACCATAACTCAAGCTTTCTCGAGTACGGTGGAGCACCCGATAAGGCCATCAAAAATGCTCTGGTATATGAAATTGACAAGTGCTTAAAGGCTCGCAGCAGATACAACAAAGACGAATCCAAGATTACTTTTGCTGATATTGAGGACAGCCTTATTTTGGTTGTTAATTCTTTTTCTACTATTACTAGTTATGAAAATCAAACCAAGAAGTCTATTACTAACAAGTTTATTCAAGAATCAATGACAGAGTTTATGAAGCAGCAGTTAGAGATATACTTTATAGAAAACAAGGTTGAAAGTGACAAAATTATTGAACAGGTTCTAGTAAACAAGAGAAGTAGAGAAACGGCTGAGAAAACTAGAATAAACATTAAAAAGAAGCTTTCAGGCACTATAGATATTTCAAACAGAGTAAAAAAGTTTGTAGACTGTAGAACAAAGGATATAACGAGAAGAGAAGTTTATATAGTTGAGGGGGATTCTGCATTAGGTGCTTGTAAGCTTGGAAGAGATGCAGAGTTCCAGGCTATAATGCCTGTGAGAGGAAAGATATTAAACTGCTTAAAGGCCGAATACGACAGTATATTTAAGAGCGAAATTATTGTGGATTTATTAAAGGTGCTAGGTTGCGGTGTTGAAATCAAATCAAAGCACAACAAAGAACTCAACACCTTTGACTTAGATAATTTGAGATGGGATAAGGTAATTATTTGTACAGATGCCGACGTCGATGGCTTCCAGATTAGAACACTTATTCTGACAATGTTATATAGGCTTGTTCCTACTCTTATTCAGGAAGGAAAGGTCTTTATCGCGGAATCACCTTTATTTGAGATTACTTGCAAGGGAAAGACCTATTTTGCTTATTCTGAAAAGGAAAAATCCGATATAATTGCTAAGCTAAACGGAAAATATACAATTCAACGTTCAAAAGGGCTTGGTGAAAATGAACCTGACATGATGTGGCTGACAACTATGAACCCAGCCACTCGTAGGCTTATTCAGGTTCTGCCTGATGAAGCAGAAGCAACGTTTAGAATGTTTGATGTACTGCTGGGAGACAATTTGCAGGGCAGAAAAAATTTCATTGAAGAAAATGGCGACAAATACCTCGAAATGATTGATGTTATGTAGGAGAAAGGACTTTCTATGAGTAACAAAAATGTAATAGAGCAGGGAATTGTTTCAACCCTTGAAAGCAATTATATGCCATATGCCATGAGCGTTATCGTGTCACGTGCAATTCCTGAGATTGATGGCTTTAAACCGTCTCACAGAAAACTGCTGTACACTATGTACAAGATGTCTTTATTGACAGGTGCAAAGACAAAATCCTCAAACATTGTAGGACAAACCATGAAGCTCAACCCTCATGGGGATATGGCTATCTATGAAACCATGGTTCGTTTAACTAGGGGCAATAATGCACTGCTGCATGCTTTTGTTGATTCGAAGGGTAACTTTGGTAAGCAGTACTCAAGAGACATGAAATTTGCAGCTCCAAGGTATACAGAGGCAAAGCTGGACAAGATTTGTGAAGAAATATTCAGAGATATAGACAAAAACAATGTTGATATGGTGGACAATTATGACGGTACTCTGAAAGAGCCGGTACTTTTGCCCACTACTTATCCGAATATTCTAGTAAATGCAAATCAGGGAATTGCTGTAGGAATGGCCAGCAATATTTGCAGCTTTAATCTTTCAGAGGTTTGTGAAGCTACTATTGCGATGATTAATAATGAAAACGCACCGGTGGAACAATATTTAAAGGCACCTGACTTTTCAGCAGGTGGGCAGCTGATTTACTCTGAAAAGGATATGAAAGACATATATGCAAGTGGCAGAGGTGGTTTCAAATTAAGGGGTAAATACAGATTTGACAAGGAAAATAACTGTATAGAAATTATTGAGATTCCTTATACTACTACAGTTGAGGCAATTATCGACCAGATTATAGACTTGATAAAAGCTGGCAAAATTAAAGAAATTACAGATGTTCGTGATGAGACTGACTTAGAAGGCCTAAAAATAGCTCTTGATGTTAGAAGAAACACCGACCCCGAAGCTTTGATGAATAAGCTCTTTAAGCTAACACCACTGCAGGATAGCTTTAATTGTAATTTCAACATACTTATAAACGGCAGGCCTAGGGTAATGGGCGTGTCTGAGATAATCAGGGAATGGCTTAAATTCAGAATAGACTGTATTAAACGCCAGACTTTATACGATATTGAGAAAAAGAGTGATAAGCTTCACTTGCTGATGGGTCTCAAAAAGATACTATTGGATATCGATAAAGCAATTGCTATTATTAGAGGTACAGAGCAGGAGACAATGGTTGTTCCAAACCTTATGGCAGGGTTTGAAATAGATCAGGTTCAGGCTGAATACATTGCAGAAATAAGGCTTAGAAATCTTAACAAGGAGTATATTCTCAATCGAGTAAGTGAGACAGACGACCTTGTCAAAGAAATTGCTGACCTTAGAGATATTTACGGAAATGAGAAGCGTATTAAAAGCATTATAGCAAAGCAGCTCAAGGATATTTCAAAGAAATATGGTAAACCTAGAATGACCGAGATAATTCATGAAGACCATATCGAGGAAATTACAACAGAGCACTTAATCGAGGATTACAACCTTAAGCTTTTCCTTACTGAGCAAAATTATCTCAAAAAGATTGCACTGGTTTCGTTGCGTGCAAATCCAGAACATAAGCTAAAAGATGATGATATTATTGTTCAGGAGATAGATACCCATAATAAAGCCGAATTGTTGTTATTCTCAAACAAGTATAATGTATATAAGACCAAGATTTATGATGTTCCTGATTGCAAGGCGTCCAGCCTAGGAGAATACCTTACAAATCTGCTAGGGCTTGATGCTGATGAGAAAATTATATATATCACTGCTACTGATGAATACTCAGGACATATGCTATTCTTCTATGAGAATGGAAAGGCTTCAAAGATTCCGCTTTCTAGCTATGCTACAAAGACCAACCGAAAGAAGCTGGCAAACGCATATTCTGATGTTGCACCGCTTATAAGAATGTTCTATACGCAAGAGGAATTAGAGCTCATTGCTGTTAGTAGCATAAAGAAGGTTCTAGTGTTTAGCACTGAAGGCATTAACCCGAAGACCACAAGAGATTCGCAAGGAGTGCAGGTACTTACTTCTAAGAAGGGGAGCACGTTAGTAGCAATTAAAACCTTAGATGAAATGCCGCTCTCGGACTATGATTATTATAGAACAAAAAATATACCAGCCATCGGCTGTTATATGAAGGAAGAGGATAAGGCTGATAATCAGCTGACGCTTGAATTAGAATAATAAAAAAATTAAATGACTTAAAATCAAATGACTTAAAACCTAATGACTAAAACTTGAATAAAATTAGAATGTCAAAACATTTACTTGAATTACAACGTAAAATTCAAGATAATTAAAGTTAATGAGTGGGAACTATAAACTAAGAAAGGAAAATAAAAAATGAGTCAAAATCCAATAGTTACAATTGAGCTTGAAAATGGGGGAATTATCAAAGCAGAGCTTTACCCTGAGATAGCACCAAATACTGTTAATAACTTCATCTCATTAATAAACCACAGCTTCTATGATGGTGTTATCTTTCATAGAGTAATACCAGGTTTCATGATTCAAGGCGGAGACCCTGAAGGTACAGGGATGGGTGGTCCTGAGTATTCAATAAGAGGCGAGTTTTCAACGAACGGCTTTAAAAATAATT
Source organism: Bacillota bacterium (assembly GCA_023417285.1). Taxonomy (GTDB): domain Bacteria; phylum Bacillota; class Clostridia; order Acetivibrionales; family DSM-1351; genus Ruminiclostridium. The sequence goes on along the minus strand of JAEZFR010000252.1, from coordinate 7,148 downwards.
TAAAGCATGATCGTGGAGTATTGTCCATGGCGAGAACTATGAACCCTAATTCAGCTGGCTCACAGTTCTTTATCATGGTAAAAAATTCACCACACCTCGATGGACAATATGCTGCATTTGGCAAGGTAATTGAAGGTATGGAAGAAGCGGATAAAATAGTTAATGCAAAAAGAAATAACCAAGACAGACCTTATGAAGACCAGAAAATGAAGAAGGTTACAGTAGAAACCTTTGGAGTTCAATACCCTGAGCCAGAGACTATATAATTTTACCTGTACTATATGAACGTAAATAATAGAGCATAAATGAGAGCGTAAAAAAAAGTAAACCTCCAAACTGATATTTTTTATAATCAATTTGGAGGTTTTTATTATACTTAAAAATGAATTAGGAATTTATTATCCTATCAACAATAGTTCTTGCAACTAATACCCCGCTTGCGCTTGCCTGTGAAAGTCCTCTGGTTACCCCTGCACCATCACCTATAGCAAACATGTTTGTAAGCTTAGTTTCAAGCTGGCTGGTAAGCTCAAGTCTTGAACTATAGAACTTAACTTCAACACCATAGAGCAGTGTGTCATAGTTTGCTGTTCCGGGAGCTATCTTGTCCAGTGCATAAATCATCTCAATAATATTATCAAGATGTCTCTTCGTAAGAACAAGGCTCAGATCCCCAGGAGTAGCCTTGAGGGTAGGATGGGTAAAGCTTTGACCCAATCTATGAGCATTTGTCCTGGCACCTTTGATAAGGTCTCCAAAACGCTGAACCAGCACACCTCCACCCAGCATATTTGAGAGAGATGCAATTCTTTTACCATACTGATAAGGTTCATTAAATGGCTGAGTAAACCTGTTGCTTACCAAAAGGGCAAAATTGGTGTTTTCACTTCTCAAAGAAGGATCGGTGTAGCTATGACCATTAACAGTTATAATACCATCTACGTTTTCTGAAACAACGTGACCATAAGGATTCATACAGAAGGTTCTAACGATATCACCATACTGCTTTGTACGATACAGAAGCTTTGATTCATAGACAACATCTGTAATGTGTTCAAATACCTTTGCAGGGAGCTCTACTCTTACACCGATATCAACCTGATTGTTGATAAGGTTAAGATTCAAGTCTTTGCATTGCTGTGAAAACCATTCCGCACCTGAACGACCGGGAGCAGCAATAAGATACTTACATTGCAATTCAGTACCGTCGCTAAGTGTCACAATGTAATCTTCGTTATGCTGGGCGATTTGCTTAACCTGAGTGTTGCACTGCAGCTCTAATCTTTCATTAAGATAGTTAAATAATCTTTTTAGTATTTCCACGTTATTTTCTGTTCCAAGGTGTTTAACTGAAGCCTGCAGAAGGTGCAAATCATTTTCCAAGGCTCTTTTTTCAATAGCCTTAGCTTCTGCAGAGTAAGTTGAGAAGACCTCATCGGTAGCACCAAATTCCATGTTTACTTTATCTACATAATCAATAAGCTTCATTACTTCTTCATCAGGTAGATAGTCATTGAGCCAGCCACCAAATTCGGTTGTAAAATTAAATTTACCGTCTGAATACGCTCCTGCACCGCCAAAACCTCTCATAATATCGCAGGTCTTACACTTAACACAATCCTTTATTTTATTACCAATTGTAGGACAATTTCTCTTAAATATATCATGTCCCTGGTCAAGCATTAATACCTTGAGCTTAGGATTTAGCTTGGTGAGTTCATAACCAGCAAAGATACCTGAGATTCCAGCACCAATTATTACTACATCATAATTTTTGTTCATTTTGCCCTCCACTTTGCAATAACAAAATTTTATTTAGTTAGATTGTTTTAATATCGAAACAATTGTGTCTTTCCAAATTTCATATTATATATTAATTTAATTGCTATGTAAATGAATATTTAATATATTATAATTTTTTGTTGTATTATATTTTTTAAATGCATTAGTAAATGTATTATATAATTTTGTTGTATTAAATATGGAACAATGATATAATTTGAAAAACAGCATAAAAAGACAGTTCGTGACCATCCTGTCTATAAATAAAACTACGGCACGCTGCCTACACTAAGTAGGGCAGTATTTTGTTTGCAAAAATATCTGCACAATCATAGCAAAACTACGTCAACTTATTTGACAGCGTAGCCTACGCGAAAAGCGGGAAAGGATTTTATGAAAAGAAATAGAATCAGATTAATTGTTACTGGAGCTTTTATTGCGGCAATCTATGTAGTAATTACGATAGTTTTCGGTTTTACAAGCTTTGGACCGGTGCAGGTGAGATTTTCGGAGGCATTCACTATTTTACCAGCGGTTACTCCTGTTGCTGTCCCAGCTATTTTTGTGGGATGCTTGATATCAAATATATTTGGTGGGAATGGGATATGGGACATTGTTGTAGGGAGTATAGCCTCCTTATTATCTGCATATCTCACCTACAAATTAACATATAACAAACCGAATAGAAAGCTTCTGGCACCAATGCCACCAGTTATTGTCAATGCGGTAATAGTAGGTCCAATGTTAAGTATTCTCTATAATTTACCGTTTTTTATTACCATTGCCAGTGTTTGCTTAGGACAGATAGCAGCATGTTACTGCCTAGGATACCCTTTATTACTGCTAATTGGAAAAAATAAGCGATTAAGCGAACTATTTGCGAGAAATTTATAAAATTGTTCATTTTTACACTTGCTTTTTTATTTGGCCTAATATACAATAATTTTGTCGAAATACTCGACATTTAACTTCATATGATACGATTCCAAAGTGCCTAAACTTTGGTAATCCCGTATATTTTCGGCGATATGGGCCGTCAGTCTCTACGAAGCCGCCATAAATGGCTTTGCTACGGGTGTTCATCTTTGACATGAATGTTGTCACAGAATCTTTGAACTCCCAATCTATCTGATTGGGAGTTTTTTAGTTAATCTGTTCGGTCAGTTTTATTTGAACGACTGCAGGATTGTTATGACTTTTTTGGGGGATAAAGATGGAACTATTAAAGCAGAGAATTATTATGGATGGGGTAGTAATCGGTAACGATATCCTAAAGGTTGATTCGTTTTTAAATCATCAAATGGATGTTAAGCTTTTCAATGAAATCGGTAAAGAATTTTACAGGCGATTTAAAGATGATAACATCACAAAAATTCTTACTATTGAGGCATCTGGTATTGGTATAGCTTGTATTGCAGCTCAATACTTTAATGTTCCAGTTGTTTTTGCAAAAAAAACTGAGTCCAGAAACCTGGATAGTGATATCTTTCAAAGTGAAGTGTATTCTTTTACAAAGGGAAAAGCTTATATTATTAGAGTTTCAAAGAAGTATATAGATAATGCTGACAGAATATTGATAATTGATGATTTTCTTGCAAATGGGAAAGCAGTTTTAGGGCTTTCTGATATTGTTGGACAAGCCAGCGCAACATTATGTGGTGCGGGAATAGTTATAGAAAAAGGATTTCAACCAGGTGGAGATCTCCTGAGAGAGAAAGGCATCAGAGTTGAGTCTTTGGCAATTGTCAAGAAAATGGAAGACGGCAAGATTCAGTTTGCATAAGCTTGATTTGTTCAACTTGAAAAATGTGTGAGACGACAAATTCAGTTTGCATAAGGTATATTATTTTAACTTATAAATAATTAACTAGTTAAAAGTTTTTTGAAGTAATATTTTTATTCACTTGTATTAATGTGTTCAGGACGGAAAAAGTCAGAAACATTAAGATATATTTTAAAAAATAGGGGGACTTAAAAATGAAAAGGATAGTTGCATTAATGCTAGCGCTTGTTATGATGTGTTCAGTTGCTTTAACTGGCTGTGGATCTAGCACAAGTGATTCTGGAGAAAAGCTCAAGATTGGTTACGTTTATATTGGTGTTCCTGGTGATGTAGGGTACACATATGCTCATGATTTAGGACGTCAAATGATTGAAAAGGAACTCGGAGACAAGGTAGAGACTAAAGTTGTTGAAAACGTACAAGAAACAGCTGATTGTGAAAAGGCAATGAGAAACCTTATTGATCAGGGTTGTAAAGTAATATTTGCAACTTCTTACGGTTATATGGATTATGTTGCTAAGTTGGCAGAAGAATTCCCAGACGTTAAGTTCTTCCACTGCTCAGGTGAAAAATCAAATGGAAAGAATTTCGTTAACTACTTTGGACAGATTGAACAGCCAAGATATCTTGCAGGTATCGCAGCTGGCTTAAAGACAAAGTCAGGAAAAATTGGTTATGTTGCAGCAATGCAGATACCAGAGGTAGTTAGAGGTATAAATGCATTTACTTTAGGTGTAAGATCTGTAAATCCTAATGCTACAGTAAATGTAAAGTGGACAGATACCTGGTATGACCCACAGAAAGAAAAGGATACAGCTACAGCTTTATTGAACGAAGGTTGTGACGTTATAGCTCAGCATCAGGATACAACAGCACCTCAACAGGCAGCTGAAGAAAAGAATGCATTTGCTATCGGATATAACTCAGATAGCCCAAATGCAGCACCAAAGGCATATATGACAGCTCCTATCTGGAATTGGGGAGTTTACACTGTTGATCAAGTAAAGAAGATACTTGATGGCAGCTGGAAGGCAGAAGACTACAACGGAGATATGAAGGATGGCGTAGTTAAGCTTGCTCCTTTGACTGACTTGGTACCTGCTGAAGCAAAAACCAAGATTGAAGAAGTAGAGAAGAAGTTCATGGACAGAAGCTTTAACGTATTTGCTGGACCAATTAAGGATCAAACAGGTGCAGTAAAGGTTGCTGAAGGTGAAACAGTAAGCTTGCAGGATCAGAGAAGTATGCTTTGGTTTGTAGAAGGCGTAGTTGGAAAAATCGATACTAAATAATAGGATAATAGGTGATTCCGTGAATAATGAAGTGTATATAAAAATTGAAAATCTCACAAAGACCTTTGGAGATGTACGCGCAAACAATAACGTGTGCCTTGAGGTTAAAAAAGGAGAAATACATGCACTTTTGGGTGAAAACGGATCTGGAAAAAGTACCTTGATGAACATGCTGTCAGGAGTTTATAAGCCTGACAGCGGTTCTATTTTTATCAAGGGCAGGGAAGTTTCCTTTAGAACACCCAAGGACTCTATGAATATGGGAATCGGTATGATTCACCAGCATTTCAGACTTGTAGAAGTATTAACGGCTAAAGAGAATATTATTGCAGGACAAAAGGGTAGCTTTTTCCTTAATAATAAAAAACTTTCACAAAGAATAAAAGAAATATCAGAAAAGTTCGGTTTGGTAGTTGACCCTGATAAAAAAGTATACAACATGTCAGTGGGGGAGAAGCAGACTGTTGAGATATTAAAGGTTATTTACAGAGGTGCAGAAATACTAATACTTGATGAACCGACAGCTGTGCTTACGCCACAGGAGACGGATGCTTTGTTTGCCATACTGAGAAGGATGAAGGAAGCTGGGTCTTCAATTATAATTATTACTCATAAGCTAAATGAGGTTATGGAAATTTCAGATAGAATCACTGTACTCAGAAAGGGTGAAACTGTTGGTACACTCAACAAGTCTGAAACCAGTGCTGCGGAGCTGACTAATCTTATGGTTGGAAGGCCAGTTGACCTATCTATTACTAGAATTGAAAATAAGGATAACAAGGTTATCCTGGACATAAATAGTTTAACTGTAACCGATCAAGAAAAGGTGAAATGCCTTGACAATATTTCATTTTCTTTATCAACCGGTAAAATACTGGGTGTTGCAGGAGTTGCAGGTAGTGGACAAAAGGAACTATGCGAGGCTATCGCCGGACTTTATCCGATTGCTAATGGAAACATTATGTACATGGGCGAAAACATAGTTGGCAAAAATCCACGAGATATCATCAAAATGGGTATAAGTATGAGCTTTATACCCGAGGACAGACTTGGGATGGGACTGGTTGCTTCCATGGGAATGGTGGACAACATGATTCTCAAAGAATATCAGAACCAGAAGGGCATGTTTATAGAGAAGAAAACTGCCAAAAAGCTTTCAGAGGATTTAGTTAAAAAACTTGAGATTAATACACCGTCCGTTATGCATCCTGTGAGGCAGCTTTCAGGTGGTAATATACAGAAGGTGCTATTGGGCAGGGAGATTGAATCAAATCCGCATGTTCTTATTACAGCATATCCAGTTAGAGGCTTGGACATTAATTCTTCTTATACAATATATGACTTACTCAATGAGCAAAAGCAGAAGGGTGTAGCAATACTTTATATCGGTGAGGATCTGGATGTACTAATAGAGCTTTGTGACGACATAATGGTACTTTGCGGTGGTAAGATTACCGGTATTGTAGAAGCAAAGAATGTTACAAAGGAGCAGCTTGGCTTAATGATGGCTGGAGAAAAAATGGAAAAGGTAATGGGGGTGGGTGCATAATGAGAATTGTTAAACGTACTGATTTGACAAAAAAGCAATCCATCGGCTATAGATTGCTGGCAATACTGTTTGCACTAATCACATGTGGTATTTTTCTTTTAGCCTTGGGTTATAATCCATTTAAAATATTCGGATCTATCATAGACGGCTCATTTGGCTCACTATATAGATTCAGGCAGGCAATTGTAACATCAATCCCATTGGTTGTAGCGTCTTTAGGCGTTTCAATCGCCTTTCGAATGAAATTCTGGAATATCGGAGCTGAAGGCCAGATAATTATCGGAGCTATAGCTTCAACGTATTTCGGATTATTCTGGTCAGATTTGCCTCCTTACATTTTACTCCCTATAATGATAGTTGTTTCAATGATAGCGGGCGGAATATGGGCATTTATTCCGGCTTATTTTAAAGCCAGCTTTGGCACAAATGAAACGCTGTTTACACTTATGATGAACTATATCGCCTTAAAGCTAGTAACATACCTACAGTATGGTCCATGGAAAGACCCAACGCTCAAAGGGGCAGGTCAAATGGCTCTATTTAAGGAAAATGCGTTACTTCCAAAGGTGTTCGGAATTCATATAGGTTGGATTATCGCTCTAATTCTTGTAGTTGCAATGTATATTTTTATTAATAAGACAAAGCGTGGTTATGAAATACAGGTTGTTGGAGAAAGTGAAAATACCGCGAGATACGCTGGTATGAATGTTAAGAGAATTATAATATCATCATTGTTTATAAG
>JAEZFR010000160.1 GCA_023417285.1 Bacillota bacterium | reverse complement strand
TAACTGCACAGGAAACATAATTTGAGCCGGCTCGCATAGTTGAACCTGTTTTCACTCCAATGATTGTAAACTCCTGACTATTATCTTGAGCGTTCCCATAAGTATATGTTTTTCCAAGAATTTTGCTGGTATTATTTAAAACTGGCCATTTAGAATGCTTATTTGTAGGAGACAGATTTGTCAACTGCTTTTTGCTCACAATATCTCTGAACTCAGGCACAGTCATACATTCTCTAGCGATAAGAGCAAGATCCCTAGCAGTAGTAAACATATCCTTGTCACGTTCTGTCTCATCAATTCCATTCGGATTTGTAAAATGAGTGTTTACTGCACCTAATTGCTTTGCAGTTTTGTTCATTTCATCTATAAATTCCTGTTTGCTGGAAAAAATATTTTCTGCAATGATATTTGCTGATTCATTAGCTGATACAATAAGTAAGGCATGAAGCAGGTCACTAAATGTCATTTGTTCATCTGTCATAATACCTATATTCATCCCACCTACACCAATGTCAGTAATAGCATCATGACTAGCAGTCATAACTTGATCAAGTGGTGCATTTTTCAGCCCCACTAATGCAGTCATTATTTTTGTAGTGCTTGCTGGTCTCCAGGGAGTATCTGCATTATGCTCATACAAAACTCTTCCTGTTCTTGAATCCATAAGAATATATGCTTGAGCTTCTACTTCAGGGGAAGTAGCGCAGAAAACAGGGATTGTTTGAAGCAAGAGTGTAAGAATGATAATAAATGTAGAAATTAGTCTTTTCATATTTTCTCCTTAGTTTTTAGTGCTACTACCATTATAAAACAAATTATATAATTTTAAAAATATTTTTCGTTATTTCATTATTATTTCTAGTAAATCCCATATTATTATGCTATACTTTCTTTAATCACATCATCAGCATATCTTTTATTCCCGGATAAGGAGAAAAATGAATATTTGTTTATTTGGCAGACAGTTTACTTTGAGCAAGAGTATTTTAGCTATTGCTATTGTTCTATTATTAGTTATATTAGGAATTGTAGGCTACCTTTTGTCAGGAAAATTTCAACCATTCGATGAAATAAGTCAATCAGATGAAATGAGTAAATCAACAGAAATAATTTTAAATGACACTACTTCATCAAATACCAACGAACAAGCTATGGCTTCTATTACAGAAGTAGTGGAACAGATAAAGGTTTATGTAACTGGGTGCGTAAATAAGCCTGGAGTTGTTGTGCTCAAGAAGGGCCAGATAATTGAAGATGCAATTATCGCCGCTGGAGGCTTTACACAGGAGGCAGATAAAAACAATATAAATCTGGCATTTGTTCTGAATGAAAATGTAATGCTGCGTATCAAACCCATTTCTGAGCAAAATAATATGGGTGCACAATCAAACAATACACAGAGAGCTAACAACCCTCAACCTAATGGTACACAGCAGGCTAATAAAGTTACCCAATCAAATAACAATCAGCCAAACAAAGTGTCTCAGAATGACACCCCAAAAACTAATAATACACAACAAACCAGTAAAACCGAACAAGGGGGTACTGATAAAAAGTACATTGAGAATTCAGGTGTTGATATTATTACAGAAAGTATTAACACAGTAATAGGGGAACAAGATAATAATGATGATAAGGCTTCAAAAATAAATATTAATAAAGCCGACACTAAACAACTAGATACTTTACCAGGCATTGGAGAGGCAACAGCTGCAGCAATAATTGAGTATAGAGAAAAAAATGGCCCCTTCAAGAAAAATGAAGACATTATGAAAGTTGCAGGAATAAAACAAAAAAGTTTTGAAAAAATCAAGGATATGATATGTATAGAATGACATGTTAACAGCATTTTTGGGCAAAATAAAACCGGCTAAAACTTTGCCGGTTAGAAAATAATTTAAAGGAGGAAAATATAATTATTATCACGATATAATTGTAATATTTAATATAATATATTCCAATGGCATTAATTTACGATTTTCGCTATAATTTTTTTAATAAAAATATACAATATAGACAATACAGCAAAAAGTTAACCATAATACTGCGGCAGTATTATTATTGCTATAATAAAATAGCTCATAATTACTACAATTGATGGAAGGAAAAAACAATATACAAAGAGCTTTACAATATGTCTATGTCTATATTTTTTATACCTTTCTAATCTTTTATTTCTCAAGATATCCTCCAAAACATTTTTTATATTATTATTGACAACATATAGTAAGAATTTCACTGTAAAGCAATATAATATTAGTATTTTAAATAAGCAATATTTACACTAGTTTTGGGACATAATCAAAAATGGTATATTAAGACTTTATCACTTATTGTTCATAAGCAATATTACATTAGTATTTTAAATATTGACATAAAAAAAGGGTAAGAATATAATGTTTAATAAGTAAATATTTATATAGGCAATGATGAGAAGAGTACGTAATTTTCTCGGTTTATAGAGAATTGATGCCTTGGCTGTGAGCATCAGTAGCCGTTTTTACCGAAGACCACCTCTGAGCCTGTACGGTGATTACGTTATAATTATTATTGAGAAGCAAGTAGGGTGGAACCACGAGAGTATCTCTCGTCCTTATATATTTAAGGACGGGAGTTTTTTATTTATTAAAAAATATATTAATAATTTATTAAGATTTTGGTACAAGGAAGGAATGGACGAGCATGATTAAGATTACTTTAAAAGATGGAAGCTGCAAGGAATACCAAAGAGGTATTACTATCAAGGAAGTAGCAGAGAGTATAAGTGCAGGACTCGCTAGGGTTGCTCTAGCTGGAGAGGTAGATGGACAGGTCAAGGATTTAAGCTACAAACTGGAGAATGATTGCAAGCTAAGTCTTCTTACCTTTGACGATGAAGGTGGAAGACTTGCATATAGACATACTGCTTCACACGTTATGGCACAGGCAGTAAAAAGAGTCTATCCTGATATAAAGCTTGCTATTGGACCTGCAATTGACAATGGCTTCTATTATGATTTTGATAGAGGAACTCCATTTTCAATTGAAGAATTAGCTAATATTGAGAAAGAAATTGATAAGATTATAAAAGAAGATTTACCTTTAGTTAGAAGTACTTTGCCTAGAGACGAGGCTATTTCATTTATGGAGCAGAAGGGTGAACCATACAAGGTAGAGCTTATTACAGACCTGCCAGAAGGTTCCGAAATATCTTTCTATTCACAGGGGGAATTTGTTGATCTCTGTGCTGGACCTCATCTTGAAAGCACAGGAAAGCTCAAGGCCGTAAAATTACTTTCAGTTGCAGGTGCATACTGGAGAGGCAGCGAAAAGAACAAGATGCTGCAGAGAATTTACGGAACAGCATTCCCAAAGAAGAGCCAGCTAGATGAGTATCTTTTCAGAATGGAAGAGGCTAAGAAGCGTGACCACAGAAAGCTAGGAAGAGAGCTGGATTTATTTGATATTTATGAAGAAGGTCCGGGCTTCCCATTCTTTATGCCAAAGGGAATGGTGCTCAGAAATCTCTTGGAAGACTTCTGGCGTTCAGAACACAAAAAGGCAGGATATCAGGAAATTAAGACTCCTGTAATTCTTAATAAGGATCTTTGGCTTACATCAGGTCACTGGGAAACCTATAGAGAAAACATGTATACAGTAAAGATAGATGATTTGGATTTTGCTATAAAGCCAATGAACTGTCCAGGTGGAATTCTTGCATTTAAGAGAAAGCTGCACTCTTACAGAGATTTACCACAAAGAATGGGAGAATTGGGTCTGGTTCATAGACATGAGCTTTCTGGTGCATTGCATGGACTCATGAGGGTTAGATGCTTTACTCAGGATGATGCTCATATATTCATGACACCTGAACAGATCAAGGATGAAGTTTTGGGTGTAATAAAGCTTATTGATGAATTCTACAGTGTATTCGGCTTTAAGTATCACATTGAGCTCTCAACTAGACCGGAGAAGTCAATTGGTAATGATGAAATGTGGGAGTTATCAACTAAAGCTCTAAAAGAAGCATTGGATGAAAAGGGCGTTGAATACAAGATTAATGAAGGTGATGGAGCTTTCTATGGACCAAAGATAGACTTCCATCTTGAGGATTCAATAGGACGTACTTGGCAGTGTGGTACAATCCAGCTTGACATGAATCTTCCTGAAAGATTTGATCTTAGCTATATAGGAGCAGATGGTGAAAAACACAGACCGGTTATGATTCATAGAGTTGTATTTGGAAGCATTGAAAGGTTTATTGCAATACTTACTGAACACTTTGCGGGCGCATTCCCAACATGGTTATCACCTGTACAGGTTAAGCTTCTACCAATTATCGACAAGCACCATGATTATGCTTATGAGGTAAAGGCAAAGCTAGAGGCAAAGGGTATCAGAGTGGAAGTGGATAGCCGTAATGAAAAGATTGGGTACAAGATCAGGGAAGCACAGCTAGATAAAACACCATACATGTTGGTTATAGGCGATAAGGAAATGGAAAATGGTGCTGTTGCCGTTAGATCTAGAAAAGAAGGCGATTTGGGCTCAATGGCTGTTCAGGCATTTATAGACAAGATAGTAGAAGAAATAGAAACAAAGGCCAAATAGGCATTAAAGCAGAAAAAAGTGTAAATAATATATTTGAATAATATAGGTGAGGTACTTTAAACATGATATATTTAGTTTAAAGTACTTCATTTATAAG
>JAEZFR010000575.1 GCA_023417285.1 Bacillota bacterium | reverse complement strand
GATGGGTGGTTCTCGTACTGCATGTCCCTTTTCTGCTATTTGTAAGTGGAATATTTAAACCAATAAATCCATTCTCCGGAATATAAACGGGGGTTTGTGCACCTAATATACCCGCTATAGTTAAAGCCGCGCACAAGAATAATAGTGACCTCCCCCTTGAAGTATTCTCACCATCTTCAAGTTTTCCGAATTCATTGGATTGTGGCGCTCTGGAATTAGCTGTAAAGCTAAGAAATTTTACTGTATTTAAAGGATATTCAGTTTGGAATTGCTCACATAATCTTTCTTGTTTGGTTCTTAGTTTAGGGTATTCATTATGCCCAAATAGACATGGTGATTTCCCTTGTTCAAGTAATTCAATTGCTCCACAGAAAGAATCTAATCCACCAGAAAATAAGCTAACAACATCACACCCTGATATATCTATACTACTTCTGCTTTTTCTGGTTCTTTTGCTATACACATTTTCACATTTTCTGAAATTTATATTCCAGATATCTCCCGTCAAAAAATTCATGGTTTCATTCCATAAATCTGTAATTGGTTCCCACTTTTCAACATCAATTACTGGGATTGAAACCTCTAATTCTCTTGTCCAACAATCGGTAAATAAACTTCTTGAGACACGCTTATCTATTGCAAAAATAGATATAGCAATTAAAAATAAGTCTTCGTAAATTGGACTAATTTGCATTGAACCTAATCTAAGCCAAGTATCAGAAATATTTGTATATATAGTACTGTACTCTTGTCTGTTCAAAGAAAATACATATGCGCCTTTATAGTTAAGTTCTGGTGCCATATTTTCATTTTTATTAATCCATATTTTCATCCTTTAGTCCTCCACATAGAGATTTTCAAAAACAGAATAAGCATCTCTTAAAGCATTATCCACATACTTACTATTCGAGAGTTCAAAGAAATCAACGGCATTGATATCACTTAATTTTAAATTTTCATATAGGTTGCTTCGTATGTAGTCTTGAATCTCCCTGATGATTTTTGCTGTTTCAAACGGAGAACGATCTTTTCCTATTTTTTCAGAATACCGAAATTCAAAACATATGGATATATAATTACTTAGCATTTCTAATAACAAGACATCTTGTTTAATCTGACCGAGCTGCTCCAAGTCTTGAATTTTAAGATTTGCTAAAGTTTTAGAAAGCGCATCGGCAGCTAGTGCATCCTCCTTGGTCGATCCATTATTTGTATATTCATTCAACAATTCATTCCATATTTCTTCGGAACTCTTTCCTACTAGATCCTGACGATTAATTTGATTTAAAGCATTCTCAGTACCTGAATACGAAATTAATTTGGATAATCCTAATATTACTGAAGCCGCCTTAGAAAAAGTGCTACTTGGAGTTGTATCCGCCTTCATTGCAGTAGCAAATCTACTAATTGCTTTCGCAGTTGACGATGCATCGCGATCATTTAACATTTGAGTAACTGCTCTTTTTGCATTTGTCCATTGAATTCTTGTCGGTGATATATATCCTTTCGATGTTCCCATTTTTTCATCCTTTCTTTACCACATTTTCCTTAACAAGGATATCATGTAACTTACTATCAAGCATTTTGCCTTTAAGCCCATCAAGTACAGGCTTTACAACTGTCGCATCCTCTGCATACATTAACTTTAATTGTACTGTATCTGCCAACACAATCTTCTGTTTTGTTTTTCCTATTGCTTCCATAATCTTCATCCGATATGCACTAAACTTGAAAAATAGTTCTTTTATAATAAAGAACTTCAGTTGACTTCCTTCTATTCTTGGAAGCAATCCTGTGAAAATATTGTCTATATCTATTGCATCTAGTGCAGTCATATCCTCAATAGTAGAGCTAATGGTACCTTCTGTTGCTAAGCCTATATTATCTAGTACCATTCTTGCATCTTTGCTGAATTTTTGAGTATCCACCATTGCTTTTGTTAGGCTCTCTCGAGTCAAATAGAAATACTTGTCAAGTCGATACTGATATAAATCTTTCGGCTCACAATCCAACCACTTCTTGATCTTAGGAATCGCCCATTGGGTATAATCAACGCCTGCAGTGCCTGCACAAACCGCTTCATACATTTTCAAATACTCATCATTTACTGTGACAAATTCTTTGTTCCACTCATTTAACTGATCAAATAATTCTGAATTCAACTTTTGTAAGACTAAAAGTTTTGCTAGAATTTTCATGTCTATTTCTGTACCGTAATACATCTGTGCTAATTTTTTCTTTGTGATAAATGTATTTAAGAACCGTTTAGTTTGCCTTGGGTTTCCCTTTAATGTAGAAGATATAATATCTCTAATACTCTCGATAATAGATGCAACCTCCATAAATTCAACCTCTGAAGGTATATATGTTCCATGCAATTCATTAACTAGTGTTTTTAATTCAGCTAATGTTATTCTTGTATCCCTAACAACAAGTTTCTCTTTATATACTTTATCGACAAGTAGCTGAAAGTGTTGTGCAGACAAGTAGTTTTGAGCAACAAGCAATAAAAGGTAATTTTCTATGTCTTTTGATGATAATTCAGGTATGTATATTGGTAGTTGGATTATTTTTTCTATGTACTCAGTTGAAAGATCAACATTAGAACCATCTATTGGGGGGTAATTTTTCTTTATTGCATATTGTATTACAGTCTCATCAGCAGCTATAACGAATGTTGTCCGTTCAACTGAAAGAAATAACTTTATCGCTTCTAAGGTATCAATAATTCTGTCAGGTGAACAACGATCAAGATCATCAATCATTACAATTACATTATCCACTTTCGCAGCTTTGATCATCTGTTGAAATTCATCTCTAAACTTGCGCACATTATCGACGGTAGATTCCTTTTCTCTTATATAATTTTCTTTAAAATCTTGTACTGATTCAGCCGTACTTTTAATTTGTTCAGCTAGCTTAGGTGCATCATGAGCAATGTTCAACAGTATTGGAATCGGATTACCTGAGGCAATACTTGCGATAGCTGGTGCACCCACGGAAAATAATTTTGTCCCAATCTTAAAGTAATCCAGTCGTTTTATCAAATCCTTAATTTTTTCCTTAACCCCTACGAACGGCTTTGTTTCTTTAAGCTCTTTTAGCAAAGCTTCCATCAGTGCTGATTTCGCATCCTCATACCCTTCAAACATCCAAGCATTAATCTGAACACAAACATACTTGTCATTATCTGAAGGAATATTCCTCTGAATTAATTTTAATAACGTCGATTTGCCCGCTCCCCATAATCCAAAAACTCCAATGGTAAGTGGATTATAATCTTTATTTTTTGCAATATCAGAAATAATTGTTGCATAAGGCTTATAAAACAACATGTCTATATCTGAAGCATTATCCAACCACATATTAGTACCTCCCGCCTTTTATTCTGTATCTTTTTAATACTCATCGTCTTTTGAAATAGGTATGTAAACCAGTTTCAAAGGAGCAATGACGTCTTTTTGCAAGAAAAGATTATCATCTTTGGTATGAATTCCCTATACTCTTTTATCTTCGCTGCTTCATAGTAGTTCCTTTTTTAACACCATACAACCCCACAAGTATTGTTATAAGAAAATGATTAACTTGCCCAATCTCTTTTTTAAATACTTTTAAGTTTGCCGCCGATATGCTTTGGAACACAGCTGGCGACTTGCCATTAGTCCACAGCGACATAATTTTTTCTTTCAGCAAGCTTATATTTATAGCTAAAATGTTATTTTCATATTACTCCCTATTTTACTACAATCCTACATATTTTGTAACATATTTTACAAATTATTCATATTATCTAAAACGCAAGAAGAAGCTAATAATTTATTGTGTAAAACCATTAGCTTAATCTAGAGATATTAACTTATCAAAATGGTAATACTCATTATAAGAGGTAAGAATTGTTTCCATTACTAAGTAGATCAAAGCCATTAGAAGGTGAATCTCTATCAAGTTATATACATAGGGTTGCAAAAGCTAATTTTGTTACAGCCCATGATTTGTGGCGGCTTATATCATCTGCAGGAGTACACTATTCTCAATCGTCTATGTCATCAAACATAGATATTTACCCAATTAATTTAATTGACATTAAAAAATTTTATAATTTGCTACTTAATAAGTACCAATACTTAGAATTACTATCATTTATTCCAATGTTTGAAAAGATAGGTATAGCTAAACAATTCCAAGTAGAGCTCTTAATGGATTAATAACTACACATCGAGAATTTTGTCCAGATGTATACGCATAATAGAGTTTTGTCAAAAATAATCATTATGCAACTAATCATTAAAAAATCTATTATTTCATCCATTTTTCATTCTGTGTTCTTGGACATTTACTAGGGTTATGTCCAGTTGAGTTTAATTAGTGTTGGCGAGGAACAGTATTAAGTAAGAAGTAGGAAGTGTAGTGATTTTTGGGTGTGGATGGTTGGTGTGATATAGGCGACTTTAAAGGGTTTTAGTACTTTTCCCTATGTACTTAATACTCAAGTAAAAAGCCCCAAAAGGAGTATCTTCTGCTCGCTTTCAGGGCCTATCGTGACAAGACTTATTAAACTATGTCAAAACTAATTAGACTTGACAATGGTTTATTTGAAATATACAACAACTATTAATATAAATATTTTAACTTAGTCTATACATAAACTGTTCTAGGTTCTCAGTACCAAACTTTTTGAGATCCGACATTATCTATAAACCTCCCCAACTTACCTACTCCACCGTCACCGACTTCGCAAGGTTTCTTGGCTTGTCAACGTCGCAGCCTCTTTCTAATGCCATGTAGTACGCAAATAGCTGAAGTGGTGTAACTGCTGATATTGGGGCAGTCAAAGAATCAACGTCTGGAATGCAAATAACCATGTCGGCGGTCTTTTTGAGCTCTTCGCAATGCTTCTCTTGGGTTATTGCGAGCACAACTGCGCCTCTTGCCTTAACCTCTCTTATATTGCTCACCATCTTCTCAAATAGCGCATCCTGAGTCATTGGGCAAACTACCAATGTTCCCTTTTCGATAAGAGCAATCGTACCATGCTTAAGTTCTCCACCTGCGTATGCCTCCGAGTGAATATATGAAATTTCCTTGAGCTTGAGTGAGCCTTCCATTGAAAGCGCATAGTCTAGGCCTCTTCCTATAAAGAATATGCTCTTTGCATTATAGTGCATATTTGCAAACTTCTGAATATCTGCCTTGTTGTGCAGTATCTTTTCTATACCATTAGGAATGTCCTTCATCTGAGAAATTACAGCTTGATATTCCTCATGTGTTACAGTGCCCTTCTTGAGTCCTAAACCAAGGGCTACAAGGTACAATGCTGTTAGCTGAGTATTGTACGCCTTGGTTGAAGCGACTGCTATTTCAGGCCCTGCCCATGTATATAGAACATCATGTGATTCACGAGCGATTGAGCTGCCAACCACATTAACTATGGATAATATTCTTGAGCCCTTTTTCTTTGCCTCTCTCAATGCAAATAAGGTATCGATTGTTTCACCAGATTGGCTAATAATTATTGTCAAATTCTTTTCATTAATTAATGGATCACGGTATCTGAATTCTGAAGCAACATCTACTTCTACTGGTATTCTACACAGCTTCTCAATAATATATTTGCCCACAACACCAGCGTGGTATGCTGTTCCACAAGCTACTATATAAATCTTATCAATACCCTTTACGTCCTCTTCAGTCAGCTTAATGCTGTCCAACACCAATTCACCATTTTTGATTCTTGGGTTGATTGTATCGCGAATAACCTTTGGCTCCTCGTACATTTCCTTCATCATGAAATGCTCATAGCCACCCTTTTCAGCAGCTTCAACATCCCAATTAACCTTAAATATTTCTTTATTTACTGGTGCCCCAAGGCTATTAAATACCTTTACATCGTCCTTTGTGATAATAGCAACCTCTTTATCCTCAAGAATATAGATATCTCTAGTGTATTCAAGTATAGCTGGGATATCTGATGCTATAAAATTTTCCTCTTGCCCCAGGCCAATTATTAGTGGGCTCTCTTTTCTTGCACAAATAAACATATCCTCACTATCCTGACTAATTACACCTAAAGCATAAGATCCCTCTATTTCATCAATTACCTTCATAACAGCGTCAACTAGGCTTCCTTCATAGTAGTATTCTACTAGATGAGCTATTACCTCAGTATCTGTTTCAGACCTAAAGGTATATCCCTGCCCTATTAAGAACTCTTTAATCTGCATATAGTTTTCAATTATTCCATTATGAACAACTGAAATTTTCCCTGATTGGCTGATATGAGGATGTGAGTTAACATCATTTGGTTCTCCGTGAGTTGCCCAACGTGTATGTCCAATACCCATATTTCCCTGTGGATTTTCTTCTTTTACTTTATTTTCGAGATTTACAAGTCTTCCCTTGCATTTAATTACCTTTAACTTTCCATCTTCATTTATAGACACTCCTGCTGAGTCATAACCTCTATATTCTAACTTTGAAAGACCATTTAATAAAACTGGTACTGCTTTTCTTTTACCTATATATCCAACTATTCCGCACATATTTTTATCTCCTTATCAATACAAAATTTAATCTTATAAATACAAATGTTAATCTTTTCGATACAAAATTTTATTGTTGAAAACCAAAATGCTCATAAATACCCCTCAAAATGAGATATCCCAAAAAGCCCTGCAAGTGACAGAGCATAAAGCATAAAACACCTATTTTTCAAATATAAATACGCTGTTTTGTGCGCAACTATACAAGATATTTTTATGCGCAACTATATAAGATATTTTTATGCGCATCCATATAAAATAGTATGTCCAAAATACTACATTTTGACGATGCAATTGTATAATTATGAGTTTAAAATGAAATTTAAAAGATATGATACAGGATTAGTTGCTTGAGACTAATTTGTTTTACAGTTACCTGTAATTTTTGTGTAGTCTCTTTCGATTGCAACAACCGGAAGGTTTCCGCCGAATTTTTCGATAACCGACACATCATTTGCATTATGAGTGCCGCCTCCTTCTCCTCGTCAACAGATGTAACTCTGTCCTGGCGCTTGTTTTAATACTAAATAACCCTGTTTGTTTCACCTCCTATCATTTTATTATGCCCTCTACTAAATATTTGATCTAAGTAATTAATTCGAAATATTTTATAGACGCAGCTAATAATAATATATTGTAATACACCCTAAATTGTCAACATTTTTTGGAATAATGTAAAAAGTAACCTATTCACTTCAACAGCGTTAAGGTTACTTTTCTTTATACATCAAGGTGCATATATAGAGCTATATTTATAGAATGAACACTTAATCCATATTTTGAGTTCATTTTTTAGAGTGAACATTTAGTCATATTTAGAGTTCAATAATAGAGTGAATACTTAGTCCATATAAAAAGTTCATTAATAGAGTGAATACTTAGTCCATATCTAGTAGGATGTTTATAAGCTACAGACCCTTATTTGAATTCTTTGCAATATAAATATCCAGTGCCTTTATACCTCTTGTTGCTAACTTAACAAACAGTACAAAAACAACTACTGCCATTGCAAATGCAGCAATAATGAGTACAACATTAAAAAAAACCAATGGTAAAACAGTGAAAACGCTATTACTTACCTCCATTTGACCCTCCTTATCTTAGGACAATCTGCCCTCAATGACCCTCACAAGTTCTTTTGCTCTTCTAGTAATGTATTCCTTGTCCTTGCCTTCTATCATTACTCTTACAAGTGGCTCCGTTCCTGATGGTCTTATTAGTACTCGTCCCTCACCCTGGAATTCAGCCTCAAGCTCCTTGCACATCTTCTTTATGATTTCATCGTCAAGGTATTTATACTTCTTTTCGTTAGTAACCTTAGCATTTATAAGGACCTGCGGAAGTATTTGCATTACTGAAGCAAGCTCAGATAGCTTCATACCAGAATCCTTCATTACTTTGAGAAGCTGAATGGCTGTTAATAATCCGTCTCCCGTAGTATTATGCTCTAGGAAAATAATGTGCCCTGATTGCTCACCACCAAGCATATAACCACTGTTGAGCATTTCCTCAAGAACATATCTGTCTCCTACCTTGGTCTTTTCAATCTTGAGACCCTCGTTCTTTGCCATAATGTCCATACCCATATTGCTCATAACAGTTGCCACGATAGTGTTATAAGGTAAAGTCCCCTGCTTTTTCATATGCAGACCAATGATAGACATTATCTGATCACCATCAACTATGTTCCCATTTTCATCAACTGCCAGCACTCTATCAGCATCGCCATCAAAAGCAAGACCAATATCAGCCTTTACTTCCTTTACGTATTCCTGTAGCTGCTGCATATGAGTTGAACCACATCCGCTATTAATATTTATTCCGTCCGGCTCATTGTTTATAACACTAACCTCTGCATCTAAATCATACAAAGCCATAGGCGCTGCCTGAAAAGCTGCTCCATTTGCGCAATCTATTGCAACCTTAAGGCCCTCAAGCTTGCCATTGATAGTTCCTTTTACAAAGTTAACATAGTCCTCCAGAGCACTTTCCTGATAAAGTTTATACCCTAGATTATGTCCAACAGGCTTTGGAAGAGCGTCTTCATCGCCCTTAATTAATTCCTCTATTTTGTCTTCTATTTCATCTGACAGCTTATAAC
>JAEZFR010000549.1 GCA_023417285.1 Bacillota bacterium | reverse complement strand
CTATAATGTCAACACATTTTTAATACATAATTACCAAATGTTAGAAAAATATTTCTAATTATATATCTGTAAGCATATTAATTACTTGTGGACAAATTGTAGGGGGTAATTATGTTTAAATATTTCTTTTCTTATTACAAGGATATACCTAAACAATTCAGGCGCGAGCTTTTTGATATTCAGCAGGTAGTTGCACTAATGGTTGTTATAGTCATATGCTTTTTTTTAATATATACATACAGACAGGCTACAGTGAAGAAAAAGTGGAAGGTTATAAGGATACTGAGCTTTATTCTTCCTTTTATGGAGATAGCACAAATGATTTGGTACAAGAATATAGGACAGTTCTCACTAGGCTATACACTGCCACTCCACCTTTGTAGCCTAATGTGTATAATAATGCCCGTTATGGCAATTACAAAATCCCCGTTACTTATGGAATATTGTTACGCTATGGGATTAGCTCCTGCACTACTGGCACTTATTACTCCGGATGTTTATTTCTATCCTGCAATCTCATTTATATACATACAAACAATAATTGTGCACGGTGTTATATGCATAATCCCGGTGTTCATGATAGCTGCTATGGGCTTTAGACCGAGTATCAGAAATCTTCCAAAGGTGATAGCTATGCTTATAGGCTTGGCAGTAGCGATTATACCAATAAACCACTTTACAAACGGGAACTATTTCTTTTTAAGATACCCTGCTCCAGGCTCAATTATGGAGATATTTGCAGATATTTTTGGAAAGCCAGGGTACCTTGTACCTACCTTCCTCTTGGGTTGTATAATGTGGACAGTGCTTTACGCACCATTTACTTTTATGGGATTCAAAACAGGAAAAAGGCAAAAGAATGAAGGACAGCAAAGTGCAGCGGAGCGTCAAAATGCAACAGAGCGACAAAAGGTATCGGAGCATAAAAACACAATAGAGCGACAAAAGGTATCGGAGCATAAAAAAGCAACAGAGAGTCATAATGTATCAGAGACTCAATTAAGCACAGAACAACATAAGGAAACAGCATTACGCTGAATCATTGAGGGATAAATAATATGCTATACATTTATATACCTAGACTATTAATATCAATAAGCTTGAGATTCATGTGTGAAGGCCCCTCAATAAGTTCGCCCTTATAATTAAAGCGCGAAGCATGGCAGGGACAGTCCCAGGTCTTCTCAGCCGAGTTCCATCTCAGCTCACAGCGTTGGTGGGGGCAGGTGAGGTCTACTACATATAACTCTCCATCTTCAGATTTATACACACCTATTTTATTCAAATGGCTTGAAAATGCTTTTCCTTCTCCCTTTTGGAGATGTGCAATATCTTGTTCTGAAATAGGAGGGAGCATCTTGAGCTTGCCGGAAATAAGGCTAGCTGCAGTTTTTGAATTCTCTACCACAAAGTCTTTAGCAGCGGCCTTAATATTATACCTAAATGGATCAAAAGCACTTCCTATTTCGCATTTTCCTTTTGTAATTAAGTCATATATAATCATTGCGGCGGCTGTAGTACCTGTCATTCCCCATTTACCAAAGCCTGTGGCAATAAATATTTTATTTCTTCCTGATGTTATGCTACCTGCAAAAGGTAGGCCGTCGACCGTAACATAGTCTTGAGCTGACCATCTCCATAGTACATGGTTTACATCAAAGGTCTCACTCATAAAGCTTGAAAGTGCTTGATAGTGTATGAATTCATGGTCCGAGTGCCCGGTCTTATGTTGTTCTCCGCCCACAATCAAGATTTGTTTTTCAGCGCTTAAAGGCTGGAATCGTATAGTTCTTGAGGGCTCCTCGTAGGATAGATACATACCATTTTGCCAATCAGCACGGGGGATTTCTCCACCTATCAAATATGTTCTTTTACCAAACATTCTTGCAGAATATATTCCGGCGCTTTCGTAGAAAGGGTAATGAGAAGTCATAATAACCTTGTCAGAAATAATCTTCAGATCATTTCTTAGGGTAGTAATACACTCTCTATCATTTTCAATATTGTTAGCTGCAGTGTTTTCAAATACATAACCACCTAGTTCAGTGAATTTATCTAAAAGAGCAAGCATGTATTTTCTTGGATGGAACTGAGCTTGATTATCAAATTTTACCGCTGCCTTTATCTCAAGAGGAATAGACAGTTTGAAAACAAGTGAAGCTGGCAGATTTAACTCTTGAGCCGTTTTAACTTCATTCTCAAACAGTTCCAGGTTCTTTTCTTGCTGAGTATAGACATATGCTGATTGAATACTATAATCACAGTGAATTTTGTTTTCACTAATGGTATCGGATATAAATCTAATTGCTTGTTCATTAATATATCCGTATTGCTCAGCAGTTTTACTACCTAGGCCATTTTTTAGTTTATTATACTTTATGCTGTGCTGCGAGGTTATTTTTGCTGTGGTGTTAGCAGAAGTTGCAGAAGCTACCCTAGCTTTATCAATAAGCACCACATCATAGCCATGCTTTTTTAGCATGTAAGCTATAGTAATTCCAGCTAGTCCCGCTCCAACAACAAGAATCTCAGTTTTAATATTATCCTTTAGTGTATCGTAGCATTTGCTTTCTGTTGATGAAACCCAAAATGATTCAGAATTATAATTGTATTGTTCAATGTTTTCATTATTTTTCATGATAAAATGTCCTCTTTATAATAAGTTTTTTAATCTCAGCATTTTATTTATTAGTTATATATATCAGTTTTGATATTCATCAGCTGTCAAAAAAGTATCAACCTTAGTTTGCCCATATGTTGATTATTTAACGATTAAACTTTAGATTTTTGGATAGACTCAGAAAACAAAAGGATTTTATTAGAATTAAATGAGGTTTTTGATGGCTTACCACGATTTACACGATTTTATCAAAAAGCTACGAAATAAGGATTTATTGAAGGATATATATGAGGA
>JAEZFR010000465.1 GCA_023417285.1 Bacillota bacterium | reverse complement strand
ATTTACATCAGGAGTAGAAATACCTTTTGAGGAGATAGCGTTAGCTCCAATAAAGGCCTTATCCACAGAAATCTCTGATATTATCTTAAGTCCCCAAAAACCTACTGTACAATGAAATTTCTTTCTTACCATACCACCTAGAAGTATTATGCTTATGCCCTCGTAGTCCTCTAATAGCCGGGCTATATTTATATCATTGACAACAACAGTAATGTTACTTTTTCTATTTAACCTTTTTGCAAGCTCCATTGTAGTTGTGCCGGTATCTATAATGATGGTGTCTCCGTCGTCAATTAGATCAATTGCTGCTTCTGCGATTTTATTCTTTTCGGCTAGATGATAACCTTCCTTTTGAGGAGTGTCTAATTCAAAACCTGTCTTCGATTTTGCCATTGCACCACCATGGGTTCGTCTAAGCAGGTTGGAATTTTCCAACTCTCGCAAATCATTTCTAATGGTCGCACTTGAAACCTTAAAGTAGTCGCATAATTGTGCAACAGTAACTTTATCGCTATTATTAATAAGTTTTACTATTTGTTGTTTTCGCTCCTCAGCAAATAAAAGTTCTTTTGATCTCAAAGTTTTCCTCCTGTTTTTGTGCCATTCTAGTATTAGTATAGAGCATTTATTTATCAAAGTCAATGTGATTAGTTATCATTTGCTATTATACATTATTATATGTTGTTGCTTTGTTAGTAAACATAACTGGCTTTTTTATGGAAAAGTGACAAAATAAGGATTATTTGCTAACAGATTTTTGTAATATTACATAATAATTTGTTGACATATAGTAATATCGATAGTAAAATAATAACATAAAACAATAAATAGTAATAAACAATAAAGGGGATTGTTGTTATAATGAAAAATTACGTTGGGGTTTGCCTAATTGGTGCTGGAAGAGCAGGAATGATTCATGCTCTAAACTTCAAATCAAGGGTTCCAAATTCAAAAATAGTAGCAGTTTGTGACCCGTTTAAAGAAGCGGCATTAAATGCTTGTAAAGAGCTTGAAATATCAAAATACTATTTATCATATCAAGATGCACTCAATGACGACGAGATTGACGCTGTAGTAGTAGTATCTCCAACTGTTTACCATAGAGAGATAGTTTTAGCTGCTGCAAAGGCTGGAAAGCACGTTTTATGTGAAAAGCCAATGGCAATGGACGAGTTTGAATGTGATGATATGATTAAGGCGTGTGATGAAAACAAGGTTAAGCTTCAGATTGCATTTATGAGAAGATTTGATGAAAGCTTTGTACAAGCCAAAGAGGTAATCGAAAGCGGAGATATTGGGAATGTTGTAATGGTTAGATCTAATACTAGAGGACCAAGTATACCTCAAAAGTGGATGTATGATATAGATAAAAGCAATGGCCCACTAGCTGAAGTGAACAGTCATGATATAGATACCCTAAGATGGTTTACTCAAAGTGAATTTAAGTCTGTTTATGCAATTGGGGGGAATTATAGGTCGCCAGAAGCATTGGTAGAATACCCAAACTTCTATGACAATGTAATTATGAACGCTCAATTTGATAATGGCATGCAGGGCTCTATTGACGGAGCGCAAGGTTGTGCATATGGCTACGATGCAAGGGTTGAAATACTTGGGACAAAGGGAATAATTTTCTTGGGTCAGGTACATGAAAGAACAATAATTACCTGCAACAAGGATAAGGGAATGGTTAGACCTATTATGAACAGCTGGAAACACCTTTTCAGAGACGCTTACCTAGCTGAGGATGTTCACTTTATAGAGTGTATTCTTGAAGATAAGCAGCCAAGAGTAACAGGACATGATGGTAAAATGGCGGTAAGGGTCGTTAAGGCAGGGAATACATCTATCAAAGAAAAGAGGATAGTTGAGCTATAACAATCTATAGAGTTATAAAATTTGTAGAGCTATTATAAATTATTAGTTAACGAATGGGGGAATAAATGTGAAAGCAGCGTTTTTGTACGGACCTAAGGATATAAGGATAAAAGAAGTTGACATTCCTACTATAGGTGATAATGATGTTCTACTAAAGGTTAAAAGTGCAGCAATATGTGGAACAGATATTAGAATGATAAATAACGGTTATAAGGGTATAAGTGAAGAAACTCCAAGAATACTTGGGCATGAAATTAGTGGCACTATTGAGAAGATAGGAAAAAACGTTCAAAAATATACGCCTGGAATGAGAGTAGCTGTAGGTCCTAATATGGGTTGTGGAATATGTGATCAGTGTGTTAGTGGCAATACTCACTTGTGTGCTGACTATAATGCACTTGGTATAAACCTAGATGGTGGTTTTGCTGAATATGTAAAAATTCCCGAAGCAGCAGTAAGGCAGGGTAACATTGTAGAACTAGGGGAGAGTGTTTCTTTTGATGAAGCAGCCTTGAATGAACCGCTATCATGTGTTTATAATGGCTTTCAACAAGTCGACATAAAGCCTGGGGATTTTGTACTTATAATTGGAACTGGACCAATAGGCATAATGCATGCAAAACTTGCGAAAATGGCCGGCGCATCAAAGGTTATGATTAATGATATTTCAAAGGAACGTCTAGAGGTTTGTAAAATGATAGATAGCTCCTTTATAATTCTAGAAAGTGAAAATTTAAAAGCAAGAATTATGGAAGAAACATCTAATAGGGGGTTGGACGTATGTATTACTGCATGCCCATCACCACAAGCTCAGGCAGATTCACTGGAGCTCATGGCCACAAATGGAAGGATTAACTTCTTTGGTGGATTGCCAGCTGGTAAAGAATTAGTACATATAAATACCAACATGGTTCACTATAAACAGCTTATACTTACAGGAAGTGCGAGAGCAAGCCTCTCACAGTTTAGACAAACTCTAGAGTTTATATCTTGCGGAGTATTAAATGTAAAAGATTTAATCTCTCAAAGGTTTACCTTAGATAATATACAAGATGCAGTTCAATTAGCAACCTCCGCTAAGGGGTTAAAAAATATAATATATTTTGACTAAACGGGGGTAGGGGAATGTCTTCAAAATACCTTATCGGTATTGATATCGGTACACAGGGCACAAAAACTGCAATATATAATATTGAAGGTAAATTAATTGCAGATGCTTTTGAGGAGTCTAAGCTCTTAAGTCCAAGTTCTGGTGTAGTTGAACAAGATGCCGATGAAATATATAATTCTGTAACTCGTACTACAGCTGAAGTAATGGCAAAATCGGGTATAGCTCCCTCAGATGTTTTAGGGATAGGACTTGATGGGCAAATGGCTGGTATTTTGGGAATAGACAAGCAATGGAATGCAGTAACCTACTACGATTCTTGGCTGGATACTAGATGTGAAAAGTATATCCAGTTAATTAAAAACACGGCTGAAGAACGTGTTGTGCAAATTACTGGCTGTCAGGTTACTTATGCTCATGGACCTAAAATATTATGGTGGAAGAATGAAAGACCTGAGACCTATAAAAAAATTGAAAAATTTGTGCTCCCGCATGTATATGCTGTTGGAAAACTTACTGGATTAAAATCCGAAAACGCATATATTGATTATACCTGTCTTCACTTCTCTGGCTTTGGTGATGTGAAAAATTTATGCTGGTCACA
Organism: Bacillota bacterium; assembly: GCA_023417285.1. GTDB lineage: Bacteria > Bacillota > Clostridia > Acetivibrionales > DSM-1351 > Ruminiclostridium. The sequence goes on along the minus strand of JAEZFR010000465.1, from coordinate 14,838 downwards.
GGAACTATTGGATTTATTTGGTGTTGAAAGCTCAAAGATGCCAAATATCGTTAATCCCTGGGATGTTATGGGGACGCTTACTGCGGAAGCTGCAACACTTTGCGGACTTGTAGAGGGTATCCCAGTGGTTGCAGGCTGTGGAGATCAAGCCGCAACCTCACTAGCAGCAGGTGTTACTAGAAAGGGAATTATTTTTGATGTGGCAGGAACTGCCTCTGTTTTTTCCTGCAGTGTTGATGAATACAAACCTGACACTCTTAATAATACTTTGCTTTTTGCACGCTCGATAGTGCCCGAACTCTGGATTCCACTTGCGTATATAAATGGGGGAGGCCTTTGTCTTAAGTGGTTCAGAGACAATCTCAGTTCTGGCATATCATATAAGCAGCTAGACCAGCAAGCAGCAGAAATTGCTCCTGGAAGCGAAGGGCTTATTTTTTCGCCTCACTTTAGTGGAAGAGTGTGTCCAAACAATCCAAATGTAAGGGGAAGTTGGATTGGTCTTAACTGGGTTCATACCAGAAACCATTTGTATAGGTCAATAATGGAGAGTATTGCATACGAATATAATTACTATCTCAAAACTCTAAAGAGCCTGATTAGCGATATAAAGTTTTCTCAGGTCTATTCAATTGGTGGAGGTTCCAAAAGTAAACTATTCAATCAAATAAAGTCAGATGTTTTGGGTGTTAATTATGTAACTCTAAACATTACCGATACAGCTCCACTAGGAAGTGCTGTTGTGGCAGGCTACGGGGTGAAGGTATATGATGACTTCTCAAAAACTATTGACGCTATGGTAAGCTTTGGAGAGTTGATCCAAAGTAATAATCAACTTCATGAACAATACCAGATACCTTCAATGGCGTATGAAGCAGTTTTTAAACAGCTAGCACCAATATACCAAGCCATCGTTAAGTAGCAAAAGAATATTCCATTATATTTTTGGAGGTCAAAAGATGAAGGCTCAATTAGTTCCTATATATTTTAAAAACTCAAAAAATGAGGAATTTGATTTACAAGTTTCCACCCTGAGGGGACTGCTCGAAGATGAAGCGGTAATATTAGATGCAGTGGAGCTTGGAGATGAAATTCCAGCAGCAGATGCAGTAATATTTCCTGTTTTGATTGGTGAGGCTTATAAGCAAATTGATAAGATAATGAAAATAGAGCTCCCAATAGTTGCACTTACCTCTGAGTTTGGAACTGTAGCTATGTGGGATTGGGAAATCATTACATATATGAAGTCAAAAGGACTAAAACCTTTTGCTCCCTACAGCATTGAACTAACAAAAATAATTTGTCGCACATTGGCTCTGAAAAGAGAACTAAAAGATACAAAATTTTTGGTCTTCCAAGATAATCCCGGAGATGGTATGCAGGCTGAAATCTTCAAGCGTTTTTATTGGTGGGAGGACGAATGCACAAGAGACATTGAAGAGAATTTCGGCGTGAAAATCGTAAAGAAGAGCTTTAAAAAGTTGGGTGAGGATGCAAAGGCGATTGCTGATCAGGAGGCTGAGGCAGCTATCAATAATTGGGATATAAATTGTGGTTGCACCTCAAAGAAATCATTACTGAGCGCTGCTAAAATATACGTTGCTATAAAAAGGGAACTTGATCAGGATAAGAGTATAAGAGGTGTTGGAATAAACTGTCTTAACGAATCCTTTTATTCGGACACAACGCCTTGTCTAGCATGGAATATGTTGTATGAACAGGAAGGAATAATGTGGGTCTGTGAGGGAGATACATTGTCACTGCTCACTAAGTACATAGTTAATAAGGCTTTAAAAACTGATATTATGATGAGTAACTTGTACCCATTCCTTATGGGAATGGCTGCACTAAAGCATGAAAAAATTGATAAGTTCCCAGATGTTAACCAACCTGAAAACTGTATACTAATGGCGCACTGCGGATATATGGGTCTATCCTGCCAGTCGCAGTCAAAGAGCTGGGAAATTGTTCCAAAGGTCTTGGCAATAGTTGATGAAAATGCTATCGCAGTCAATTCAACATTACCAGAGGGCCCAATAACGCTCACAAAGCTACATTCTACCTTTAAAAAATTACTTATTGTTGATGGTCAATTAGAAGGCTATGCTCAGTATCCGGGATCGGATTGTAGAAATGGTGCAATCATTAGAGTAGCTGATGGCCATCAAATAATGGATAACCTATATTCTCACCATTGTTGTGTCATAAATGGTAACAAGGCAATAGAGTTAGAAATAATGTCCAGAGTATTCGAACTCAAGACAGAGAAGTATTAGAGGTTCTATTAACTGACTCAACCAGACAAAGTCTGATGAGAATATTATTTAAAGGAGTATTTCAGATGAAAAGAGTATTATTATTCACACTTGCACTGATCGTTGCTATTACAATGGTAGGTTGTGGTTCTTCCTCACAGTCCGCTGATAGCTCAAAGGCCGCATCAAATGATAAGCCACTAATCGGGATCAGTGTACCTCAAGCACCAACAGGTTGGGTTGCTGCAGTTCAGTACAGTGCAGAAAAGACAGCAAAGGAATTAGGTTTAAATTACAAGATAGTTGCAGCTGCAGATCCAAATGAACAGGCTAGCCAGATTGATGACCTAATTAATATGAAGCCTGAAGTTATTGTTCTTTTCCCTTGTAATGACCAGGTAGCAGTTGCTGCACAAAAAATTAAGGATGCTGGAATAAAACTCATTAACTTTGACAGAACGATTAATCCTACAGTGCCAGACTATTATCTAGCAGGTGATAACTATGGTATTGGTGTAGAAGGTGCAAAGTACATAGCAGAAAAGCTTAATAACAAGGGTGATGTTATTATATGCGGTATTGCTGCATATGGTGATGCAGTTAACGGGGAACGTATACAAGGATTTAAAGATACAATTGCAAACATTGCCCCTGACATTAAAATTATCGGTGAATACGACAGTCCAAATGGAGCTCCTGAATCTGGTTTAAAGACCATGACAGATGCTTTACAGGCAAATAAGAAAATCGATGGAGTATTCTCTATAGATGATGAGCTTTCAGTAGGTCTTTTCCAGGCAATAAAAGAACAGAAGAGAACGGATATCCAGGTTATGACAGGTGGCGGTGGAGCTCAGTCCTACTTTAAGCTTATGGAGGAAAATACTAACATTTGGCTATCAAGCGGACTGTATACCCCAACTATGATAATTGACTGCATAAAAATGGCAGATGGATTACTAAAGGGAGAATCATTTGATTCAAAGATTATTATACCTTGTAAGATAGTTGATAGGGACAATGTTAAAGACTATATTGACGCTAGTTCCCCTTATTAATAAATAACGATTTTATTTGCTCTGATTCGGGGGTGTCACCCCCGAGTCAGGGATCATAATTTGGAGGAACAAAGTATGAAGGAATTTTCCTTAAGAATGCTAAATATCAATAAACAATTTGACGGTGTATCAGTACTAAAAAATATTAGTCTTGAGCTTTATCCAGGAGAAATTCATGCTCTTTTAGGAGAGAATGGAGCAGGGAAATCAACCCTTATGAATATTCTAGGTGGAGTTATAAGTGCAGACAGCGGTACTATTGAAATTAATGGGGAAGAAGTTATTATACAAAACCCCAGTGAGTCCCAAAAAAAAGGCGTAGCATTTATACACCAAGAGCTAAACGTTGTTAATAATCTGAAAGTTTACGAAAATATGTTTTTGGGTTATGAGATTTTAGGCAAATATGGAAAACTTGATGTCAATGAAATGGTTAAAAGATGCAACGAAGTATTTAGTTTTATGAATATTTTTGTTGATCCAAATACTATGGTAGGGGAACTTGATGCTTCTTACAAACAGATTATTGAAATCGCAAAGGCTCTTCTAAGAAATGCCTCTATTCTAATAATGGATGAACCAACTACGTCTCTGACGCATAAAGAGATTCAGAACGTATTTGCAATTATGAGAACACTAAAGTCTAAGGGAACTACTATAATATTTATCTCTCATAAGCTTGGAGAAGTAGTAGAAATATGTGATAGGTTTACTGTATTACGTAACGGTGAAAAAATAATTGTCGATGAAATTAACGGACCAAATGGTACTATATCAGCAGAAGCGATAGCTAGATATATGGTGGGGCGCGAAATAGAAAGTGATATCTACCAGCCCCATGAATTTGGGGAAGTTGTTTTAGAGGTTGATAAATTATGTTGTGAACCATATTTTAGGGATATTTCTTTTACTGTCAAAAGGGGAGAGATATTGGTATTTAAAGGCTTATTAGGGGACGGACGAACTGAACTTGCTAGGGCATTGTTTGGAGATATTAAAACATGTTCTGGAACAGTGGTTTTAAATGGAGATAAAGTATTGAGATTGACTCCTGAAAAGGCATTAAATAAAAAGATAGGTTTTGTTCCTGATAATAGAAAAGAAAACGGAATAATAAAAGATTTAACTGTATTAGAAAACCTTACAATCTCAACTCTTAAAGGCTTTAGAAAGCTTTTAGGACTTGATCACAAAGAAGAACAGAGAGTAACGCGACAGTATGTTGAATCTTTGAGAATAAAAGCACACTCTCATGATTCATACATTACAAGCCTTTCCGGAGGGAATCAACAAAAGGTAGTATTGGGGAGATGGCTACATGTTAAGCCCGACATGATAATACTTGCGAATCCTACCCAGGGTGTTGATGTAGGGGCTAAGCAGGAAATATATAGTTTAATAATGAAGCTTGCCCAAAGCGGCGTTGCGGTAATTGTTATGACGGGAGAATCACAAGAGGCATTAAAAATTTGTGATAGAGTATGTGTTATGTATCATGGAGCTATTAGAGCTGAACTCGATAGAAGTGAATGCAGCGAAGAGGCAATAATGATATTATCTACTGGTGGTTCAATTAATTAGGAAGGGTAGGGTTGCTTTTTGGAGGCTAATATTCAAGGAAAAGACACTAAATTCAAGTCTATATGTTGTAAGGCTTGGGGGCAATATAGCATTGTAGTAATATTCTTTGGGGTTATTATTCTAGCTTCAATTTTTCTGGGAGATACGTTTTTAGACCCTCAGAATTTTTTAAATATTTTAAGAAATAACTCAATTATTGGGATAATTTCTTTAGGAATGGCATTTGTAATTATTTCTGGTAATATCGATTTGAGTGTAGGTTCAACGCTTGTAGCTGTAGGTGCTTCAACCATAATGGTTATCAATGTTATGGGGAGTATATTTGGCCCAAGTGGGGGTATAGCAGCAGTAGCTATTGGTATTGTTGTGGCGGTTATTGTCGGAGCATTAACTGGTGCTATAACTGGTATCATAATCACAAAGGGCAGAGTTCCATCGTTTATTGTAACATTGGGCTTCATGAGTATATACAGATCCATTAGTATGTATTTTATGAAGGGCGGGGGATTTTTCTGTGATGTGCCAGAGTTTAAAAGCATAGCAAACTCTGATTTATTTGGAATACCGTTGCCGATAATTTATTTTAGTATTATTGCAGCAATTTGCTATTATATATCCAAGCATACAAAGTTTGGTCGTCACGTATACGCAGTTGGTAGCAATGAAAAGGCTACACGCTTAAGCGGAATTAATACTGACAAAGTAAAGATATATACATTTATACTTATGGGGGTAATGATTGCTATTGCTGTAGTGATAGAAGCGTCACGAATGAATAGCATTAATGCTACATCTTCAGGACAGGGATATGAATTAACAGCAATTGCATCGGTAGTTATTGGTGGAGTTGCTATGACAGGTGGAAAAGGTACTATTGTAGGATCTATTTTTGGTATACTTTTGCTAGGTGTTATTAGTAATATTCTAAATATAGCCGGAGTTGATGTTTTCCTAATAAATGCAATCAAGGGTACGCTTATAATATTAGCGGTTTTATTGCAGAAAAAAGAAGCTGTTAGGTAAATTCATATGGGTAGGTAGATTAGGAGGTAATCTAATGAAGCTAAACATTGCATTAATCGGTTACAAATTTATGGGGAAGGCTCATAGCTATGGTATTGATGCGGCACCATTCTTTTTTAAAAACGGTGTTGAGCCTGTAAAAAAGGTTATATGTGGTAGAGCTGAAAAACTTGTAAAACAAGCTGCAGAAGAATTTGGTTGGGAAGAATATTGTACTAATTGGCAGGACGTTATTAAAAGAGATGATATTGATTTAGTTTGTATTGCTACTCCAACAAACCTTCATAAGGATATTGCAATTGCGGCAGCAAAGGCTGGAAAGCATGTTTTCTGTGAGAAACCACTGTCCTTGAGTGCTCAAGAGTCAAAGGAAATGCTTGAAGCGGCGAGAGAAGCTGGAGTAGTACATATGCTTGGCCACAATTACAGAAGAGTACCTGCAATTGCACTTGCTAAAAAAATGATTGAAGAGGGTAGGTTGGGCAAAATATACCATTTTAGAGGTGTTTACCTTCAGGATTGGATAATGGACCCCGATTTCCCTGCTGTTTGGCAGCTTGATAGGAGTATTGCTGGGTCAGGACCACACGGAGATTTAAATGCACATGTTATTGACCTTGCAAGATACCTTGTAGGGGACATAGATAGGGTTGTCGGAATGGAAGAGACCTTTATAAAGAAGCGTCCAAAACCAGTAGTTGAAGATACCCTTAATACAATGCTTAAAGTAGATGGCAAAGCATCAACTGAGTATGTAGACATTACTGTTGACGACACTACCTCATTTTTAGCGAAGTTTAAAAATGGAGCAGTCGGAACATTCGAAGCATCTCGTTTTGCTGGTGGAAGAAAAAATCACGAAAGAATTGAAATTAATGGTAGCAAGGGTACCATAACTTTCAATTTTGAAAGAATGAATGAACTTGAATTCTGGTCTAATGAGGACGATGTAGAGATTCAAGGCTTCAGGACAATTCTTGTAACCGAAGATTGCCATCCATACATAGCTAATTGGTGGCCAGCTGGACATATTATTGGTTACGAGAACACTTTTGTAAATGAATACGCTGATTTATTTGATTGTATAAAAAATAAAAAGGCAGCTCATCCAGATTTCCATGATGGCTGGAAGAACAATCAGGTACTTGACGCTGTTACAAAATCAATCAAGTCGTTAACCTGGGAAAATGTTGATGATATATAGTGTTAAAATGGATTGTATACATATACATAAAAACTAACAATAGAAAATAGGGGGTAACTAAGGTATGAAAATTGGTATTGATAGTTATTGTTATCACAGATTTTTTGGAGAGGTTTATCCTGACCAAGAGACACCATCAAAAAACATGACAATGCAGGATTTTCTTACTCGTGCACATGAACTAGGTGTTGATGGAGTATCATTAGAATCATGCTTTTTTCCAAGCTATGATGAGGGTTGGCTAAGAGAACTGAAGGCACAACTCGATGACTATAAGTTTGATAGGGTTTATGCATGGGGACATCCAGACGGATTAGAACGTGGGCAAAATTGGGATGCATATAATGATATGCTTGCAAGCATTCCAAGGGCAAAAGCAATAGGTGCTGATGTAATGCGTATAGTAGGAAGCAGCCTTATGTTTAGACACGAACCTCATGGACCTCAGATTGAAGCACTTACAAAAATGTTAAAGCAGGCAGTAATTGTGGCAAAGGAATATGATGTTAAGTTGGCGATAGAAAATCATATAGACTTTACCTCCGATGAGATACTAAGATTACTAGAGAATGTAGACTCTAAATATTTAGGACTAAATTTTGATACAGGGAATTTCTTAAGACTTTTGGACGATCCAGTAAAGGGTATGGAAAAATTAGCTCCTTATGTATATGCGACCCATGTTAAGGATCTGTATCCTGACAAAAACTACTCACCAACAGATTGGTTCTTCTTTGCAGGAGTACCAGTGGGAAGGGGTCTTGTTAATAATATGAAGTTGGCTGAGTTGCTTCATAAGGCTAACTTTGATGGGTTCTTGGCAGTTGAGATTGATCATCCTCATACTGATTGGGTAGACTATGAAGACGAGGCTGTAAGTATAAGTGTAAAAGAACTCAGAAAAATTGCAAATACATTTAAGTAGTATATAACATTTATTAAAAGCTAAAAAAGTTGATAATAATAAATCTGATTTTTAAAAGGGTCCTACTTCTATACAAATTGAAGTTGGACCTTTTATTTTGAAGTTGGACCTTTTTATTGTAGGCAAGAAAATGGGCTATCTAAAAGATAACCCACTTTCTAGTTATGTAGAGTAATTATTTATTTTCAAACAATATTCTCTTATCAATTTCTGGGGATACAAATACTTTAATAAGGTTTGGATTTTCTGAAAGTTCATGAATAGCATCCTCTAATTCTTCTAGTGGAACAACCATTGAGAACATGGCTTTTGGGTCAATTCTCTTATATTTTAGAAGGTTAAGAACATCTTCCCAGTCATTGCCTATACCTGCGCATGAGCCAGAAACCTTCTTCTCTCCAAGAACAAATTCATATGGAGCTAGAGCGGCCTTTGCGTCAGGGGCACAGATTCCAAACGCCTCGACTGTTCCACCGCGTCTTACCATATCAAAAGCTTGTTCATAAGTTTTGGGGTGGCCAACAGCCTCTAATACATAATCAGCACCGATACCGTTAGTTAGTCTCATAACCTCAGCCACAGGATCCTTGATTTCATTTATATTTATTGTATAATCAGCTCCCATTTCCATAGCCATCTTAAGTCTTGCGGCACTATCTCCAATAACTATAACTGGTGCAGCACCACGGAGCTTGGCCATTGCGGCATGAAGTATTCCTAATCCGCAACCAATAACTACACAGCTAGATGATATCTTGAGATTCATTCTTTTTGAAGCCTGAATGACTGCTGTCATTGGCTCAATAAAGGCAGCAGAATATTCATCAACCTCATCTGGAATAGGGTAGCAATTTTGCCAAGGTGCCTTAACATATTCGGCAAAAGCGCCATCGGTATGAATACCTAACTGTGTAAAGGTCTTACAAAGAAGGCCTTCACCTCTGCGGCAGAAGTAGCATGTACCGCAAGGTAGACAAATATCAACCGAAACGCGGTCACCCTTTTTGAGTCCCTGAGCATTGGCACCAACTTCTTCTACAATACCCCAAAACTCATGACCTGAAATCATAGGGAGAAATTCTGATGCATATTGTCCCTTGTATATTTTCCCATCTGTACCACAGATGCCACACATTTTTACCTTAATAAGCACTTCGTTATCGTTTATTTCTGGTACTGGAACCTGCTTCAGTGCCATTACTCCGGGTTTTTCAATAACTTGCGCTCTCATAGTTCTTGACATAGTAAAACTCCTCCTATATATTTTTTGTAGAAATTATTCTGTTTTACCCTGAAATAACTTATCTTTTCTTCCTTCATATGGTGCATCTATCAACAATGGCTTTAAGAACTCAACAGTCTTCTTCACACCATCTGCACGACTCATTGTGACGTCTTCATGTTCATAGCTTAAAACTCCATTATAGCCAACCATTGAAAGCTCAGTAATAATCTTCTTCCATTGCACGCTTCCCCAACCAGGAATACGGAATCTAAAGGCTCTTTCAAGGTTCTGCCAGTCACCCTGCATTAATATACCGCCAACTGCAAGGTTATGCTCAACTATTTCTCCATCCTTAGCATGAACATGGAATATCCTATCTTTTAATCTATCAATGAAATTCTCTACCTTTAAACCAAGGTATATTAGATTTGCTGGGTCCATGTTATATCCTAGGCAAGGATGATTATCAACAAGTTTAATAGCTTTTTCAGCAGTGTGGATGTCATATATGAAATTATTAGGATGTGGTTCTACAGCAAACTTAACCCCATACTCCTTAAATTTATCTAAAATTGGTATAAATTTTTCTTGGAATTCTTTTTCACATTCAGACCAACCATTAGCATGAGGGAAAGGAAAGTAACGTCCGAAATTAGAAATTCCAGTAAAGCCATTTACTATAGGGACTTCAAGTGCATTAGCCGCTTGAGCTGTTCTTATAAGGCTTTCGGTACCAAAGCGGATTTTCTCTTCGGGCGTTCCCTTGTATATTGCATCAGTATCAACACCGTGAGGCCCCATTATTAGTAATGAATCAGCATGGTTACTAAGCGCGGATATACTTAAGCCGTAGCTTGCAACCATTTTTCTAATCTTTTCTGCATTGTTACCTTTTAGCACTTCTCTAGCATCTAACTGGCCATTATCTTCATATGCGGGAATCTCCAGAGCCTCATAACCATATTCTGATGCCAATTTTGCCACTTCTTCCAGAGGCTTTTCAGTATAGTTTGCAGTAAAAAAACCAAGTTTCATTATACAACCCTCCACTTTCATAAAATTAAAGTAACTAATTTCAATGTAAAAGATAATACTTACTCAGGTATCTACTTACATTATTAAGGTGCGGCTGCGTTATATTATCATGTCGTTATAACAAGCACTCATGTAATAAGTTTAGTATTAAATAGATATTTTGTCAATATATTTTGCATTCTAAGAATATGATAAAAATGCTTAGAATTTATTGCTTTTCAATAACTTCTTACAACTACTTTTACAAATTTTTGTTGAAAGTTAAGGATAATTATGATAATGTTATTATAATGTTATAATAAGATTTTGGTTATCTACCTCAACAAAATTAAAACCTAAAAAGGATTTATAACTAATTTATACTAGGGGGTTATAATAATGGATTACAAAAGCAAACTTCTTTCTCCTTTAAAGATTGGAACAAGAGTAAGCCCAAACCGTTTTTTCATTCAAGCAATGGAATGTACAGATGCTGATGCTGACGGAAATCCATCAGAGTTAACGTATAAGCGTTACGAAAACTTATTCCGTGGAGAATCTGGGGTAATTACTTTAGAAGCAATTTCTATTACTCATGAAAGCAGATCAAGATTAAACCAACTTATGATTATGCCTGAAAATCTCAAGCCACTTAAGAACTTTGTAAAGAAGATGAAGGAAATTAACCCTAATCTTCTGTTTATTTTCCAATTAACCCATTCAGGTGAATTAAGTAATCCAGACTTTTCTCGTAGAGTTACTGTTAAACCGCTTCCAGGCAAGGGCGGTGAATTAATGACTGAAGAAGATGTGCTCAAGATAATAGATGACTTTGTTCTTGCTGCAAAAATTGCGCATGAAGCTGGAGCAGATGGAATTGATATGAAGCTTTGCCATGGTTATCTAGGCTCGCAGATATTAAGACCATATAATGATAAAAAGTGGAAGTACGGTGGTAGCTGGGAAAATCGCAGACAGTTTGCATTCGACCTATATGAAAAAATCCAAAGAGCTGTTAACGACAAGAACTTTCTCATAGGCTCTAAAATATCTGCTTGGGAGGGTTTCCCAGGTGGTTTTGGCACAATTGGCCCAGACTCACCAGTCATAGATCTCACAGAGCCAATTGATTTGGTTAAGGGTTTAGAGGAGAGAGGAGCACAGTACTTTGTACAATCTGCTGGAAGCCCATCTATTACTGTAAGTCTTACCCAGGCAGATAGAGGTTCTCCATACTTTGCATATTTGCATCAGTACTTTTCAAAAATTCTAAGGGACAATCTCAAGCCAGAGACAGTTGTAGTAGGCTCCAATTTTTCAGTGTTTAGAGATGGAAAGAATAAGATATGTGGAGTTTCAGAAGAATCAAGCTCACTGTTTGCATATGGGGCTCAGTGCATTGAACAGGGAGTATGTGATATGATAGCGCTTGGACGTCAGTCCTTTGCAGATCCACTATTACCACTTAAGCTTAGAGAAGGCAGAGAAAAAGAGATTAAGTATTGTACGGTTTGTGACAACTGTCTGGAATTACTTATTCAACAAAGTCCAATAGGTTGCTGTACCTTCAATAAATTCTATACGGACGTGCTAGTCCAAACACGTAAAGAAAAGGGTAGACTTAAGCAGAATCACACTTGATTTTACATATAAAAGGAATGGGTCTTACAATAGCTATTTAAATAGCGTTGTGAGGCCCATTTTTTGTATTAAAATACAAGCAAAATTAAAGATAAATGTTTGAATGAGTTGTTTTATGTTGATTTATGTTTGAAATAGTGGTAATATGTTGTAAGGGAGGTGATAATGTGATTATTACCATTACTTTAAATCCTGCAATGGACAAGGTACTAATACTTAAAGATTTTAGTCTAAATATTACAAATCGGATTCAGGAACAATTCACGTGTGTTGGTGGTAAGGGAACGCATATATCAATTAACTTAAGCCTTTTAGGTATTAGAAGTACAGCAATTGGTGTAGTTATGGGGGATACTGGCGAAAAGATTTTGAATTCTTTAAAAAGTATGGACATAGATGTTCAATTTGTTAAGCTAGCAGAAGGAGAGTCTAGAACTAACTATGTTGTTGTTGATGACGAGGGAAATTGTACATTGATTGCTGAAAAGGGACAAATTATGAGCCAACAAGTTATAGATCAGCTTTTATTTTTGTATGCTTCTAAGGTCTCGAAGGACGATATTGTTGTAATATCAGGAGATGCATCCAACCAAAGCAACACAAACTTACAGGACACAATAATAGATATTGCGGCTCAAAAAGGAGCTCGTGTATGTATTGATGCAAGTGGGGAACACTTAAAGGCCGCAATTAATAAAAGGCCATTTCTCATAAAACCAAATATGGACGAACTAAGCAAACTTCTTGACAGAAGCATCAAGACGGAGAAGGAAATATTAGCAGCTATAAAAGAGCTTTATCAACAATATGGTATTGCCAACATTATGGTATCATGCGGGGAGGATGGAAGCTACTTTTGCTCCGAGGGAGCATTTTATCGAATAATAGCTCCAAAAATCCAGGCGAAAAATACAGTTGGTTGTGGAGATGCTGTGGTATCTGGGTTGATAGCTGGTATTGAGGAGAGGCTGCCTATGGAGTTGTGCCTAAAGAGAGCTAGTGCTATTGCTGCTGCAACTGCTATGGATAAATCAACAGTAGGCTTTGACATAAGCATACTTGATGAATTAGCTCAACGGGTGATAGTTCAACCAATACCATTATAGAAATTTATTATGCTTATACGATTATTAATTAAAACCATAGGTGATAGTTCAACCAATACCATTATAGAAAAGTAGCAATTATACATATTTATTATACGAATTAATACGAAAATAGTACAAGAGGGGGTAGTACAATGTCACAGATAATGTACTTCGAGGATCGCTGTAAGCTTGCAAGAACAATGAAACTACTTTTTGACAGAAAGTTGACTAACGCTGCAGGAGGTAATGCAGCAATGCGGGTAGGTGAGAACAGGATACTTGTAACGCCGTCAATGATGTCTGAACACAAACATTGTGAGCTTTCTACAGAGGATATACTGGTATGTGATTATGATTTAAACATAATAGAGGGAACTGGTGTATTGTCAAGGGAGTGTAGAATGCACGCCTTGATGTTAAAGAATATACCTGAGATTGGTGCTGTTATTCATGCACACCCCGAATACACTATGGTTTATGTTGCAGCGCAAAAGCCTATTCCCTCTGTCACAGAGGCAACATTAAAAATGGGTGATTGTCAGCATGTAAAGCAGGCAAAGGCATACTCTGAAGACTTGGCTGAGCACGTATATGATTTTTTTAAGGATAAGCGTGAGCTTTTAAAAAAGACTGGTTTGTGCGCATTACTTCCATTGCATGGTACAGTAGCAGTAGGTAAGCACTTAGAGCAAGCCTTTAGCGTAGTGGAAAGAATTGAATGTGATGCAAAGTGCAATATCTTTGGTAAGTTTATATAAGAATATATTCTTTATGCTATAATGGAGAAAAAATTAAGTGGAGAAGAAATATATGTTTGCATGTGAAAGAAAAAGTAAAATCATAGAATATCTTGAACAGAATGGTTCTGCTCTGGTTAGTACATTGTCAGATATACTTGGAGTGGTGCCTGAGACAATACGAAGAGACCTCAAGGAACTTGAACAACAGGGAATTTTAACAAGGACTCATGGTGGTGCATTTATGGAACGTAGGGAAACAGAGTATCCTGTTCAGGTAAGGGTTATGAAAAATACCCAAGAAAAGGAGAAATTATGCATGCATGCAGCAACCTTTGTGGAAGAAGGGGATATGATTTTCATAGATAACAGTTCTACACTTATTAATCTAATAAGATATATAGATAAAAGTCTTCACGTTACAATACTTACAAATTCAATTGGTATACTTCAGGAGTATGCTATGCAGGATAACAATAATATAACAATGATTTGTTCAGGAGGGGTCTTTAATAAAGCCAATATGTCCCTATCAGGTACTACCAATGAACAAGTCAGCAGCGACTTTTTCCCGAATAAAGCCTTTGTATCCTGTCATGGGATATCCTCTGAATATGGCTTTACTGACGGGAACCCGATGGAAATGAGCTACAAGAGAAATATGATAAAACTAGCTAGCAAAGCATTCTTTCTTTTGGACCACACAAAATTTGAAAAGCTAGGCCCAGTCAGATTAGGGGGGTTGGAGATTTGTGATGTACTTATTACTGATTCAGCTTTGCCAGCAGGATTTTACCCTCCATTTACAATAGAGATATGTGAATAGTTGCTATAGGGGGGGAAGGCAGGATGGGTTCTAAAATTAGTGTTTTGGCGTGTGATATTGGTGGTGGCAGCGGAAGGTTATTGGCAGTAAATTTTAATGGAAATACAATGGACTATGAATTGGCAACACGCTTTGATAACCATTCTGTAAGTGTGGGAGACAGCTTATACTGGGATGTGTTAGGTATATACAAGGGAATCAAGGACGGGTTGGTAAAGTGTGCTAATATGGGTATTAGGGCTACTTCAATGGGAATAGATA
>JAEZFR010000380.1 GCA_023417285.1 Bacillota bacterium | reverse complement strand
ATCTACAATTGCATAATTAAATGATCTATGTGATATCTCCTCTTTTTCAAAACACAGAAAGTCACGAAGGTAATCAAAGCCCGCCTCCTTAGCAGTCACATAGGTTATATCAGCAGAATAAGCCTGTTGTCTTTCTTTTGTTTGCATCCCCTCATTTATATAAGCTACAGAAAGCCCTAAGAATTCATATACCGGTCCCATCCATTGGGCATCTCTACGTGCTAGATAATCATTGAAAGTTAGTATATGAACGCCGTTTCCCTCCAGTGCATTTAAAAATGCTGGCATTACTGCGGCCAACGTTTTCCCTTCACCAGTCTGCATTTCTACCATTTTTCCGTTATGCAAAGCTATGCCTGCTATCACCTGTACATCGTAAGGATACACACCCAATACTCTCTTTGACGTCTCCCGCACAAGTGCAAATGAATGAACTAAAAGTTCGTCCGGCGATACACCCGAACGTGCCTTTGTTTTAAGTCCCATTGATAGACTCCTAAGTTCTGAGTCAGTTAATGAATTAAGTTTTAATGTGTTTATTTCCTGCAGAATATTTTTATATGGTTCAACGTTGTATTCAATTGAATTTCGGCTTACTTGGATTTTTTTGCTTAATTTGTTTATGTTCTTATACATGGAAGCCCCTCCTATGTGTATTTCAATTTAAAAAATTAAATGGTTTTAACTCGCCTTGTAAAAGGTATACATTAAGATATAATAATGCCTACAATAGTAAACCTTTTGAGTCGTAGCGCTTTAATTTTTACAGTTATCTTGAAATATAGACGTGTATTTTGAAAATATGATAGAATACTAAAATCAATAGACTAAAAAGAAAAAAGATATTCAATGTAATAACAAAGTATCTAGAAATGAAAGCATTACAGCATACGCATGAATCACTTAGTTTTTTGTTCAACAAGATAGATTCATATAGAAAATGCGGACACATGAAAAACACTACTATGACAATAGGATTTAAAGAATACTCTCTATTTTTCCTTGTTAAAAAAAGAGTATTTATAGTATTGAAAATCCAACTATAAAAATAATTAAAAATGTGTAATTCATATAACATGCTTACCATACTTCCTACATGTTTCCTTCCAAGTGTTATATGTCCGATATGCTATTAAATACCAATACCATTTTTATATAAACAATATCTAGAGGAGATGATAATTATATGGATTGCTCCCTAATAATAGCACATTTTATAAGCAAATTAATAATAACATGTCATTACTTTTTATTACTCATACTCCAGGGTTACCCCCAATAGTATCTATTCCTTATATTTATATATACTTGTAATATGTTTTTTCTCTAGCGCCCACTTCCCCTTACTTTCTATAAGCATGAGAAGTTCTTTGGGCACTGGCATGTTAAGAGACTTTAGCTGATTTACACTGTATATAAGGTCATTATATGTCAGAGTAGGATAATCATTCCCATTATAAATACCTTCTACCGTAACTTTATACCATAGGTTTCCATCATCTTTTATCCAATTCTTACTTGATTGTACAACTGTACTCAGTAAGTTATCAGCAATTTGTTTACACTCCTTATCATTATATATCTGGTAATATTGGTTCCTTTCTTTATCTATAATTGGAGCGGTTTTTTTGTCACCAAGTTTTGATGCTTTGACTCATCCTTAATAACTACTTTTCTCAAAATAAAAATACCAAACAATGCAAAAGGTATTCCCAACACTGCATTTAAGACTTCGTCTGTAATGCTGACCGCGGTTAAAGTGTTGGTAATTGAGGAAATACCCCCTGTCTTAATAGCTATTGCATATAGACCATCGGCAATATCAAACAAGGAATGTATTATTACTGCAATCCACAGATTTTTTGTCCTTAAATAAATTGCTGCAAAGAAGATACCAAGAAATGTTACATAGAATACCTGAGAAATTGTCTCAATCATTACGTCTTTGCCCTTTAGTATGTTAAATAAATTTGTCAGGTGCACCAGACCAAAAAGTATGCTTGACACAATAACTGACCGATATATACCTTTTTTATTAATTCCCCAAGCTGATAACAATATAGCTAGTATCAGTCCCCGAAAAAAGCTCTCTTCTATAAGGCCTACTCCCGTATACCTTAATACTAGAGGCAGGATAAGGGAAACATCTGCACTGTATTTACCGGAAAGTAATAAATCATAAGGCATGTTAAAAAATATTAGTATAACTGCAGGCCAGACAAGGTATATGACCTTTGGTCCTGAGGATATTCCGAATTTTAATACGTCTGTATAATTAAGCTTTCTTATCATGTACACGCAGATACAGAACCCAAGTATCCGCTGAACAAAACCAATTAAATATCCTGCTTTCAAAGTTAGCTCCTCAAGACCTGCAATTTCAAGATATATTGATTTTAGAGGTATTAATATAATTAATACAAATATTATTGATATACCAAGGCATGAGACAATCGGGTGCTTACTAATATAGCTTTTCATTTTATATATTCTAACTCCTTGTTGATAATAATAACACGATAATACCATTATTTGGTTTGCGTATCAATATATCCTAATTTTAAAAAGCCATTTAGTTGTGCTTTTTACTAACTTAGTTGTAGCAACCCTTGTATTTAGTATGTTTTTGTGAGAATATTATCTTTATGGAATAAATCAAAAAATATGGCGTCTATAGTGAAGAACGCCGTGGGGTCAATATGGAAAAAAGTAAAGAATTTAAAAAGAAAGTAATTGCATTAATTGCTATTACTTTAACATCAATATTCTGGGGTTACTCCTTTATTAGTACAAAGATACTTCTAGCAGAACTTCCACCAATCTCCATCGCATTTTTTAGACAAGTTATTGCTTCCATCGTTATGGTTGTTATTATGTTATTCTCGAAGTCGTTCAAAAAAATGACCAAGCGTGACCTTATATTGTTAGCTATAGCATCCTTCTTTGGAGTAGTTCTGTATTTTATATTTGAAAACATCGGGCTTAAGTATACTACCGCATCAAATGCCTCAATTATAGTTGCAGCTGTTCCAATATTCACATTAGTAACAGAGAGTATTTTCTATAAACTGAAAATAACTATAAAGCTAATAATATGTGTTGCCCTATCTGTGGCTGGAGTGTTCATGGTAATACTTGAACAAGGTTCCTTAGATCTATCTTCGTCAACTCTCAAGGGAAACATATTAATGCTTCTAGCGATGATGGCATGGGTAGTTTATACCATTATAAGCAAGGGGCTTACCTCTCGCTACACTGGGTTACTACTTACTACATATCAAATGATAGTCAGTTCAATATTATTTATACCTTTCATAATACATGAGGTCCCAAAGTGGCATACTATTTCAGTTAGTGCAATGCTTAATTTGCTATACTTAGCAGTATTTTGCTCTGCACTTGCATACTATTTATATAATTTAGCGGTAAAAGAACTTGGTGCAACAATAACAACCATGTTTCTAAACCTTATACCTGTAGTAACCATTATAGGAGGAATTCTAGTACTAGATGAGTCCATTTCAGGGCTTCAAATCGGTGGAATGGCGATTATCATTGCAAGCCTGTTTATCGTTAATTACAAAAAGAAGCATTGATGGTTACATTACTTCTTCATTTCTAATGCTGCTATCTCAAGCTTTTTATGCATATTCTCAATGTCATTCTTGAACTTATAGGCCAGTACCATTAATATTGCTGCACACGGAATCCACATAAGCACCGATATACTTAGTGCAGCTGTCATACCAAATGATACTGATAAAAGGCCTCCAACCATCTTGCCAATTCCTGTCCCTACAGAATCGGTTAAGTTGAACACCGAGTAAATTGCACCTCTGTTTTCAGGCACATTTACATCTAGCAACATCTTCTTTACATTCGGACTTGTTATGGTGAGTATAAAAGATGCCACGAATCCCAGTAGTATTGTGATTGCTAGGTTATCTCCTAATGGAAGTACAAATATAAGCAGTGCCACTATTGAGC
>JAEZFR010000361.1 GCA_023417285.1 Bacillota bacterium | reverse complement strand
GTTCACCTCCTTGATATTAATGTACCATACAATGCATGACTATTACAAATATTTACCTAATTATTACATATTAAGGTAAATCATGCTATAACAGATAATTATTTCAGTAAACTAAATATATTTTATGCTACTGACGATTATTTGATGTTGTTTGTCAGAATATTTATTAATTTACAAAATAGAAAGGTAGATTATTTGTAAAAATGCATAATGGATTTTGAGTAAAAATGAAATAATGAATATGAACAATCAAATATTACGAAAACTTTGGAGGTGATATAAATGGCAAAGAAGGGGATGAGAGCATCCTATGAAAGTGATCATAATAATTCTGAAAGCAAGCTTAAAAACGACGTAAATCCTGTACCTGAGATACAAGGTAAGGCCAAGTATGGAAATAAAAAGGCAGGACCAATGTAATTTTATTTTGTCAAAAACTCCAGCATAAGCTCACTGTTTAGGAAAAATCAGCTTATGTCTGGAGTTTATGACCATGAAAGCTTTGTTTGTATAACTAAATATTTAATAAGCTCACATTCTTCGATTATCGGTACTTCTTCCCAAAGTTAATTATAAGCTTACCATCATCCCAGGATATAAAACCACTATTTGAAGCATTGATAGGCACACTATCATTTATTATACTTCCTGTCCTAAATACCGATAGCATCAAGCCAATAAGTGCCATATTTATAATAGTGGCAGTATTCCCATATGAGACTAAAGGAAGTGATATGGGTGCAAATAATATAAAGCCCAGATTTGATAGAACATATCCTACTGCTTGCAATGTAAAGGTAAGTACTACTGATAATGATACAAGTAAGCCAAGTGTACTTTTTTGCTTTAGACTAAGAATCAAACCCTTAGCTATAAATAGCACCATTATAGCCATTACTACAATAAATGCAATCCAACCAAATTTAAATATAAGGTAGGTCAGACTAAAGTCGGTATCAATACCGGGTAATGGAAAGAAGCCCTGCATATCTTTGTATTGGCTGGGCATTGTTCCAGTGCCAATAAGTTTTGAGTTATCCAGTAAGGCTTTTGCTACACTGCCTTGCCAGCCATGACCTAGAGGGTCTATGGATGGGTCAAATGCAACTTTTAGCCGGGTACCCAATCTATATGAAAGATTGAGAAGCATTAGTGCTAATGATATTAATGTGGGGATATAAACCAATAAATAGCCAAACAACTTATTTACTGCAAACCAATTTTTAGAGATTGCAATGCTTAGTAGTATAAGCCCCGAAAATACAAGCAATAATAAACACGCAGCTGAGGGTATGCAGAGGGTAATTAATGCCGGCAGTAAGAATGAAATGCCACAGAGCATTATACCTAAATACCCTTTACCTCTTGCCCAGTATATAATAGCAGCAAAGGCTAACGGGAAAAGAAGCGAAGCGAAAATATTATAATAAACGGCTCCATTATACCTTGGAGATATGAAAAATAGTGCTATGGCAAAAAGCATTATTGATGTATACATCAGTCTTGGGTATTTTGCTATAAGGGAAAAGTCCAAAAAATAGGCAATAAGCATTACTCCCAAACCAATAAATACTGATAGAAAAACTCTCTTTTGAGTAGGGAAGCCGGGTTCATGTATCATGTATGTATTAATAATATAACCAATTAATACAAGCACTACAGTCAAAGACAGCATTGTCCATTGGGCTTTTGGTCTGTGAGTTCGGTCCAATTGGGTTCCTACTACGACAGGGTCACCCATTTGTTTAATGGCATTATCCGTAGCTGTTATTTCGTCCATACCACTCAAGACATACGCTTCTTTCTGGTCCAAAATATGACTCTCTATTTCTTTGGAGATATTAGTATGTGCTTTTTTCCATCTGATTTGTTCACAGACGGTTTTTGTGTATTGTTTTATTTTATCAAACTGTTCCATAGCTGATTCCTCCACCCAATACTTTATTTACTGCCTTAGTATAGGCATTCCATTCATGGCGCTTATCGGTGAGTAGTTTTTTCCCCTTGTTTGTTAGGTGATAATACTTCCTGGTTCTTCCGTCCAAAGTACTATCGTATGAGCTTACCATTTCATCCTTTTCAAGACCATGAAGAATGGGATATAAAGTTCCAGCTTTTAGTGTAAAGGTATCATCTGATCTACTTGAAAGTTCCTCAATCATCTGATAGCCATACATATCTTTATCCTCCAAAAGCTTTAAAACCAGCATTGTGGTACTTCCGGTTAAGAGTGCCTTGTCAAGTCCCATAACTACCTCCTATATATAGATTATCTATATATAATATATATCGACCATCTATATATGTCAATAGTAAATATGAAGACAAGATTTATGTATAGTGTGCGGATAGTAAGCTGCATTGTAGTATGGTGATAGACAAGATAAATGAATAGTATGTGGGGGAGAAAAGCCATGAGTTATAGAGCTTCAGCTACTTTGTAGAACAAGATAAACGTAGAAAAACAACTGTAAAGATGATAAAGTATTACTTATAGCTCGTGAGATAAATCTACAAAAGCATTATCTATGATTCGTGAGATAAAATCTCAAAAGTATTATTTATAACCAGACAGAAAAAATATGAATGATGTGACTAGTATATTTAGAGCAAAAAGATTAGATGATATGGTGTGCTGATAAACAATATGTAGAAATAAATGACAAAGGAACTTACAGGTATGAATGTGGACTACTTCAAAATCATAGCAAGCAAATACTTTGATGGAGATGTTACTATTTTAAAAGGTAAATCAGGCTATAATAATATAACCCGTTTTATAACCAAAGAACAAAGTAAGTATGTGATGCGCGTATATTGCCATAATGATAATGATAAGATTGATTTTGAAATTGCAGTACTAAACAGACTACTACATAGCAAAATACCATTTTTAGTGCCAAAACCTATTGCTGCGAGGGATGGTAATCAAAGAGTAATAGCACCAGATGGAAAGCCGGTTGTAATGTTTAGCTATATTGAAGGAAATACTCCGGCGAAAAAAAGTTTATGTGAATTAGAGCAACTGGGTAAAATAATCGGACAATTGTCAAAAGGTCTTGCAGCACTTGATTTGTCAGAAAAGCCTGCTTATACGCCATACTATCAATTACAGGAGGCTTATAATGAGTGCGTGGGAGAATATCTAAATAATTTCTGCAATCAGCCTCCTCAGAGATTTATTAACCAAGTAAATGAGCTGAATATTATCAATAAAAGAATTAATGAAGTTTGCCGTATAAATCCATTACTAAGTTCTCTGCCCCATCAACTTATCCATGGTGATGTAAATAGCTCCAATCTACTGGAGGACTCAAATGGCAATATCAATGCAGTGCTAGATTTTGAGTTTATTACCTGGGACCTAAGAGCAATGGAGTGTGCAGTATGTATCTCTGACCTATTATGTTCAATGCTTAATTCAGCAGACCATGACAGTGATACTACTGAACAAAATAGCGATTACATTTTGGAACAGATAAAAGCAATATGGAGAGGCTTTTCAAAGGAGCTTCAGTTAACTAGTGAAGAAAAGAAGGTGTTGCCGCTATTAATTGAGCTAAGAAGGCTGGATGTTTTCTTACACTTCTTGTTAAGAATGAAAAACAGCATTAATAACGGCATAATGAATGCCGGGGATGTACTTGCTGAGCAGATTGATAAAGCTGCTGGAATTATTAAATGGGTAGATGCAAATAATCAACAGCTGGAGCATATATTTTATAGCAGCTCCAGCAGTTCAGCAGGACTGTTTAAAAAGTAGTCTGCAGCTATTGCGTCCGCATTGTTGGAACCCCATTTTGCAAGGCCAAATTTTACGCCTGCATTTTTTGCACACATGCAATCAAACTGAGTATCTCCTACATATATACACTGTTCTGGGCTGGCACCCAGCTTTTCTAGCACTTTTAAAAGAGGCTCTGCATTTGGCTTATGAAGTGTAGTATCATCCGAGCAAACAATATGGTCGAAATATTTCAGTAGAGGTCTTAAGCCATCATCAAAATCAACTTCATAACCGCAACGTGAGGTAACTATTCCAAGAGGTAATTTTCTTGCAACCAGTTCATCTAGCAGCTCAGTTATTCCAGGGAAGGTTGTACACTTTCTGAATCCCTCAATAAGATACTTATAGTAGCTTGCTTGTGCTGCCTCAATATCTGTAAAGCCGTATTTTTCTAAAGCTTTTGGAGTTGGTACACCGTAACCTTTTAGAAGCTCCTCGTGTGTAAAATATCGCCCGTATTTCTCAAAGATTATAGATTGATAGGCGAAATTAACCGCCTTTTCGTTGTTCATTAACGTACCATCAACATCAAATACTACATATTTATACATTTAACTATCCCCTTTAATTTGCTTAATAAGTACAGCATTTATTATTATACCAATCAAAGCAATGGGAGTAAATGCTATAAGGATTTGTGTAGATGTGAATTTATCAAACCACCCATTATTAGTTTAGATCCAATCCTAATGTGGCAGTTGGGACGTAATACCTATTTTTGCAGGACAGATGTAATACTTATTTTGCAGGATAGATGTAATACCCATTTTACAGGACAGATGTAATACCTGCTTTACAGGACAGATGTAATATCTATTTTTGCAGGACAGATGTAATACTTATTTTGCAGGATAGATGTAATACCTATTTAGGCTGAGAGGTAATACTATTTGGCAGCTGAGCGGGAATGACTACTTGGCCGCTGACAGGTATAATTTTGTAAATCCGAAAAGTATTGCAAATGTAAGTATTGTAGGGATTATCACCTGGAAAACCAGTAAATTGGCTGGTATTATTATTAATGAAAGCCTGCAAACCATAAAAGCTGTTACACCAAAAATGCAGTAGACGGATATTCTGTTAAGGTAAAAATGCACCTCGCTTATCTTTCTTATTTCAATTACATTTAGAATGAATGCAGTAATAGATGTAATTATTATAGAGAGACCATACCCATATATATTGAGTTCGGGTATAGCGGTCAATATGTAAACTAATATCAATCCTTCAACGGCAACAATTGTTGAGTTTCTAAGGTTGACATTCTGTTTTCCCAATCCATTAAGAATGCCAAAGGAGGTTGAGGTTACATAACTAAGAAAGCAGGATATGCCAGCAAACATTATCATAGGGGATAAATCAGCTCTACCGTAGAAGAGCACTCCCACCTGCTTAGATAGTGCTGTGGCTATTGCAAGTGTGCCAAGCCCCACTAAAAATGAAATTCTTAGAACTTGTGATATTCTGTGTTGAGTACTATATGCGTCTTTTTTACTAAGACTGAGCGACATATCAGGAATTAATACTGTCATCATGGAGCCAACTATTATGAAAGGAAGATAAACGGTGGTGAGTGCCATACCAACGAACTTTCCTATCAGACCAAGAGCATTTTCATAATCAAACCCAGCAGATACCAACCTTCTAGGCAGTATTAGGGTTGAAGCCGTATTGAGTATTGATGAAAGCACGCCATTGATACACAGGGGGAATGAAATGACCAGGATATCGGCCAGCAGCTGCAAGGGATTCTTGACGGCAGTCTTTACGGGCTTTACTCGTTTTATGGAAAAACGATAGCTGCTGGCAAGCATTACAAGGCTGATTGCTTCTCCTATACATAGCGCAAAATATGCCGCACTAACCGAGCTAGTGACATCAGTTAGATTGAGCACCACAATTGTCGCCATGAGAATGGATATACGAATACATTTTTCCAGAATATCAATAGCTGCCGGTACGGTAAATTTCTCAAATCCATAGAAAACTCCCTTTACTATGGCCGACATTGGTATAAAAACAAGCGCAGGACAAATGATTTTTAACGCATCGGTAGCACGAGAATCCTTGATAATAAAGCTACTTATGTTTGAAGCATTAATAAAAACCAGAAATGCTACAAAGACACTCCAAAGAAAAATAAAAATAAATGCAACTTTAACTGTACGATGGAGATTGCGATAATCCTTTTTGTTGTTATACACTGCACAGCGTCTAGATATCGCTGTAATTAAGCCGTCACTGGTTAAACACACCATTAAACTATAGATTGGCATTACTAGTCCATATAAGCCTAGACCTTCTGGCCCAAGCTTTTTTGATAATACAATAGTAAAGGCAAATCCTATAAATCCGGTAACAAAATTTGATAAAGTAAGTATTGCAGAGTTTTTATAAAATTTATCAACACCCATAAAAAAATAACCCCTAATAAATCCGCTTTTATTAAAGGTTATTCTTAATATGGACAATATATGATATCTAACATAATCTCTACAAATGCTATTTATTTACAAGATAGTAAATAAACAACACCTGAATGATTATTATAAAAGGTATAAGGGTCATAAAGTACCAGTGCTTTGTTTTATGGTTGAAAATGAGCAAACCAAGGAATACACCTATACCCCCACCAAGTATAGAGAGTAGGAAGAATGTACGTTCAGGAATCCTCCACAACCTGTTCTTTGCTTCGTACTTATCTAACATGACCATAACAAAGCCTAGAATATTTAAGAATAAAATTATGTACGGCAAAAGTTCAATCATATTACCAGTCCTTTTGAATGAGTTTTACAATATAATAATACAATAAAAAACAAAAAATTGGTATAAAAATTTATTCGACATGGCTAACATTTAGGCTAACCACTTAAATAATTATTAGAATACTAAATTTTGTAAATTTATTGACAGGTAAAAATGTATATGATAATCTTGCATAAATATCTTTATGGACAAAATTACTATTTGTAGAATGGAAGGATGGATTTTTTATGGCTAGTGGAAAAACTAATAGGTATTCTGTTTTAGCCGCAGGTGCAATGATACAGCTCTGCTTAGGTATCATTTATATGTGGAGCGTGTTTCAAAAGTATGTGGTTGCTTCTTTTGGTTGGGAGGACGCACAGGTATCCCTCACACCATCAGTTATGTTAGGCTTCTTTGTTATAGGTATATTAATCGGGGGAAGAATACAGGACAAAACCAACCCGAGATTAGCTGTAATAATTGGAACTGTTGTATTCTGTGCTGGTATGCTCATAACCTCTTTTTTACCTAACGATTACCCTTGGCTTTTGTACATAACTTATGGTATAATCGGTGGCTTTGGAGTAGGTGTCGCATACACAAGTACGTTGACCTGCTCACAAAAGTGGTTTCCAGACAAGAGGGGTTTTGCCACAGGTATGATTGTGTGTGCATTTGGATTCTCTCTCGTAGTATTCACATTTTTAGCTGAAGCACTTTTGAGTAACCTTGGTGCAATAGTTACGTTCAGAATCTTTGCAGCACTATTCTTTGTAATATGTATTAGTGCTTCATTTTTTATTAAAAATCCGCCTCTGGGTTATTTGCCTGAAGGCTTTACACCTTCTCAGGCCAAGGCTGTAGATGGAAAGCAGTATACTACTGGTGAAATGCTCAAAACTCCTCAGTTTTATCTTATTACATTATCACTCATGCTTGCAACTCCAGCATACTTTATCTTGAACCCATTACTAAAAACAATGGGAGTTGAGAGGGGGCTCTCAAATAATCTTGCACTGACTGGTGTTATGATTACAGGTATTGCAAGTGCGTGCGGAAGATTGGTTGCTCCATGGCTTTCTGATAAATTGGGAAGAAAGATTACTATATTGATACTTATAGCTATAACTACTGTTGCTGCATTAATCCTTATTAGTGCAAAGAGCATTCTATTCTTGGTGCTGATAGCGTTTATTGCCTTCGCTTACGGTGGGTATTCAGGAGTATATCCTGCTCTTACAGCTGATTTCTTTGGATTGAAAAATGCTGGCGCAAACTATGGTTGTGTCATGTTGGGCTTTGGTACTTCTGCTATTGTGTTTCCTTTTATAGCAAAGTATCTGAGAACTAGCAAAGAGATTTCAAACGGCCTGCAGATATCATTTGCTATTGCTGCCGTGGCATGTATTATAGCAGTAATTCTTGTAGCCATGATTAAAAAAAGAAATGAGTCTTCAAATCAAAATAAAGAGCTGAATATGTAGGGCAAGAAAATCCAGATATATTAAAAATGGGGGACGGGTTAAAAATGAGTAGTTTTGAAAATGTTACAGTGGTAAAAAAGGCAAATGTATACTTTGATGGGAAGGTTACTAGCAGAACAGTTATTTTTCCTGATGGCGAAAAGAAGACGCTTGGAATCATGATGCCGGGTGAGTACGAGTTTGGTACTGGCGACAAGGAGATTATGGAGATATTGGGAGGAAAGCTCAAGGTTTTACTACCTGATCAGGACGAGTGGATTGATATAGAAGGTGGTCAGAGCTTTGAAGTTAAGGCGAATTCTAGCTTTAAGCTGATAGTATCTGAACTGACTGATTACTGCTGTTCATACATAAAATAAATATAGTACATCTATCCTTAAGCACACTAAAAATTATTCTCATTAAACATTATTCTTAAGTACATTAAGATTCGATTAATTAGAAAACCACCTATTTGGGTGGTTTTTATTTATGGGCATTAGCCTGTTGAGAATGAAGCGAGATTCTAAGAGGTAAAGACAATAGTAGCTTGAACAAAGTGTAAGCCAGCGTCCTTTAAACCTATCCTAAGAGTCTAATAAATTTTATTAATATTTTTGGAACTTTTTTCGACATTTTACGTCAAACAGTATTTGTTGGCTATGCTATAGCTTTTATTAAAGCTATAGCATAGTTTTAAACAAAGGCAATACAAGCTGACAAATTTACCAGATGTAATTAATAGGGGGATTATATGAAAACAAAGATTATTTGCATGGCACTAAGCGCAATGATAGCTTTTTCTATGACGGGCTGCGGAAATAATGAGGCTAACGGAGATATAGCGCAAAATACAACGACTACACAATCAACTGTGACAGGTGACTCAGGTACAGCTGGTGACTCTAATAACTCAGCGACAGAATCCACAAAAACAGAGGCTGCGGAAAGTTCTACAGCAGAAGAGAATGAATCAACACAGTCTTCAGAACAGAAACCGGCAGAAGATTCACAGTCCAAGCCAAGTGCATCAAATCCAAGTGTATCAAAGCCTAGTGTTTCAACACCAAGCACCTCAAAGCCTGGAGATGCATCAACACCAAGTACATCAAAGCCAACTGAAACAAAGCCAGCGGAGCCAAGTACAAAGCCGTCTGAGCCGTCTGTTGAAAAGCCAGCTACAACTGAGCTTTCAGCTTCTGAGGTATTTGATAAGATTTTATCAGGAATAGAAACTCCAAAACTCTTAGACATGGATGCAGATATGTTTAAGGACAAATATGGATTGGATGCTTCGTTATTGGACAGCTATGTTGTTAAAAAGCCAATGATGAGCGCAGTAGCTTCATTGGAATATGCAGTATTCAAAGTTAAAAATGCAAATGATGTTTCAAAAATAGTTGATGCTCTGAATAAGAGAGGCGAAGTAATTGAGGAGCAAGAAGCATGGTATCCTGCAGAAAAGGATTATGCTGCAAACAGAAAAATTGTTTCAAAAGGTAACTATGCAATACTGATGATAACTGACAATGCTGAAGCAATAGTAAAGAATTTTAATAATTTAATTAAATAAGACAAATTATAATAAATAATAGTATGAACTAGAAGCCTCGGGAAGTATCAGCTTGCCGAGGCTTTACAATAATATGTTCATTTTTAGAATATATAAGCATAGCCTTATTCGGTTTTAGCTTTGTCAATTTCTAGAGAGGAAGAATTAGATGGTATTTAGTAGTTTATTATTTATGTTTATTTTTTTACCAATATTTTTTGTGATTTATTATGTAGCTCCAAAAGGCATCAGAAATCTGGTACTACTCATTGCCAGTCTTATATTTTATGCTTGGGGAGAACCCATATATATATTTATAATGCTGTTTTCAACGGTATTTGATTATATTATTGGGTTGTTTATTCATAGATTTCGGGAAAAGAGGTCGATTGCCAGGATATTTTTGATAACCTCTGTTGTGGTCAATCTATCTTTGCTTGGGTTCTTTAAATATACAGACTTCTTTATTTCAAACATAAATGGTCTATTTGGAGCATCAATTGGCCTTTTAAATATTGCCCTGCCAATAGGTATCTCTTTTTATACCTTTCAGACAATGTCATATACCATAGATTTATATAGGGGGAAAATAGGTGTACAGAAGAACATTATATCATTTGGGGCATATATTTCTATGTTTCCACAGCTAATTGCCGGCCCCATCGTAACCTATTCTCACGTTGAAAAAGAGATAAACCACAGAATGATTAGCTGGGATAAGTTTGGCGAAGGTACCATGAGGTTTGTAGAGGGACTTGGTAAAAAGGTGCTTATAGCGAACAACATTGGCCTTCTGTGGGAAAATGTCAAGGCACTCCCTCAAAGCGAGCTTACACTTGTGGGTTCATGGTTGGGCATAATGGCCTTTGCACTACAGCTATATTTTGATTTTAGCGGTTATTCCGACATGGCTATAGGATTGGGAAAAATGCTTGGCTTTGAATTCCCGGAAAATTTCAATTACCCATATATATCTAGGAGTATAACTGAATTCTGGAGAAGGTGGCATATTACTCTTGGAAGCTGGTTTAGAGAGTATGTATATATTCCATTAGGAGGCAATCGTGTAGGCAGTATCCGGCTATACATGAATTTATTTGTAGTGTGGTTCCTAACAGGCTTCTGGCATGGTGCAGGTTGGAATTTTATCATCTGGGGGCTATACTTTTCGGTATTGTTAATTTTGGAAAAATCTTTTCTCATGAGGCTTTTTGAAAGGCTTCCGACATTTGTTTCCAGAATTTATTTAATTGTAGCAGTGCTGATAAGCTGGGTGTTCTTTTCACTTGAAAAAATGGACCTCATAGGTCAATATCTGGGGACTATGTTTGGATTGGGAGGCACTGCATTAATTAATAATAATACGCTATACCTCATACTGAACTATTTGGTGCTATTTATTATTGCTGTTTTATTTGCCACGCCATTAATGGATAGGATGAAGGGAAAAATAAATAAATGGGTTCTATATGTATTCTATATGGCAGTACTATTCTTGAGTACTGCATATTTGGTGGATTCAACATTTAATCCATTCCTGTATTTTAGATTCTAAGGGGTGAATAGTTTGAAAAAGGTATTATCTATATCATTTGTTATATATTTATTTGCAATGGGTATTTTAATTTTCCTTATACCAGATAAGGTGTTCTCAGAGCTGGAGAATCGTACACTTGCTCAAAAGCCTAAGTTCAACACTGAAAATATTAAGTCTGGCAAGTTTGCCAAGGGTTTTGAGGAATATGTTTCGGATCAATTTCCTTTCAGAGACCAATTCATTGCAGTTAAAACAGCAAGCGAAATACTACTTCTGAAAAAAGATAGTAATGGTGTCTATATAGGCTCGGATGGGTACTTGCTGCAAAAGTTTGAAACTCCGGACTTAGAGCTTCTAAAAAGAAATATCGGATATATCAATAAGTTTTCAAGGAATTTTAATGTTAGCTTTATGCTAGTGCCAACAGCAACAAAAGTACTAGAAGAGAAGCTTCCTCTCTTTGCGACACCGTACGATGAAAATGATTACATTAATAATGCACGAGCTTACCTAGAGGACAATATTAACTTTGTAAACGTATTTCCTGCTCTTAAGGAAGCAGAGAATGAGTATATTTTTTACAAGACGGACCACCACTGGACAACGCTTGGTGCCTACTACGCATACCAGCAGTACTGCCTAAATAGCGGTATTGAGCCATTGGATATCAGCGGTTTTGACATAGTAGAAGAAACTAAGGAATTCTACGGCTCGCTGTTTTCAAAGGGTAACTTTACATTTGCTGCACCCGATGCGTTAAGCATATTTTATCCGAAGAAAGAAAATGCTGTTACCGTAGAGTATATCGCAGAAAATAAAACTACAAATACTATGTATGAGAAGTCTCACTTAGAAAAGAAGGATAAATACAGTGTATTTTTAGATAATAACCATCCTGCTATTAAGATTAGTACTTCTATAAAAAATGGCAAGAAGCTGATGGTTATAAAGGATTCCTATGCAAACTGCTTTATTCCTTTTTTGGCAAACCATTATGAAGAAATATATGTAATGGACCTGAGATTTTTGAACCTTTCTATATCAGACTTTGCCAACACATATGGGGTAAAAGATGTACTATTCCTATATAATGTACAGAACTTTGCAAAGGAGACATCATTCTCACTTTTGAAATAAGCTTTGTCTAATAATTGTTTTTTGTTATAATTAGGCTAAAAGATGATTTTAATCAAAAGAGACGGACGAATTTAATCAAAAGAGGTATTAAGAGGTATATATGGATTTAAGCTTTCTTAGTCAGGTTTTTAAGTTTTTAATAATAATAATAATTTTTGTTATCATTGTGCAGGTACTCAGGATAATGTCAAGAGAGGTCAAAAAGAGTACCCCTGGCAATGCTGGTAATCTTGGCTGGAGCATTAAGGTTCTGTATAGTGCTGATAATGCAGGTTTTCAAGAAGGCAATGAAATTCCCATATCAAATAAGATTACTATCGGGCGTAGTCCTCAAAACAATCTTGTTTTGCCTGCTTCTTCGGTATCGTCCTTCCATGCCCGCATTACTTACTCGGACGGACGTTATACTTTGGAGGATTTGAATTCAACAAATGGAACATATGTAAATGGTGTTATTGTTAACAAAAGAATACTTCAACCGGGTGATGAGATTAGAATATCAAATACGGCATTCACTGTAGTCGATTAATGTTTCAATGCAGCGGTTATGTAGTCGACTGAGGTTTCAATACAGCGGTTACTGTGGTACGTTGAAGGGTTTTAGTACAGCGGTTATGCAGTCGACTAATGTTTAAATGCATCGGTTACTATAGTTGAGCAGGGAAGGTTTTATATAATGAGTAAAAAACTCAGATGGCTTCAATTTACAATATATCTATTTATATTAACGGGATTTGCAAGTGTGTCAGTAATAAGTGGAGACTTTGAGATAATGCCTGTTTTGACAGGTATTTGTCTTATAGTAGTCAGTATAATAAGTACCTGGCTGCTGAAAAGGTATTATCCATCAGGAGACAGGGTTATTTTTTTGGTTGTAATACTTCTGTCTTCTATTGGACTTATCATGCTTACCAGACTTGAAAAGGCTTCCGGAATTAAGCAGGGGATATGGCTCTTGATTGGTATTACAGCCTTTTTGGTAATTGTTATATTTTTCAAAAAGGGACTGGTTGGTATTGCAAGGCTCAGATACCTGTTTTTGACGGCTACCATATTTTTTATGGGACTTGCTACCTTTTTTGGGACTGAGATTTATGGAGCAAAAAACTGGATTCTGATAGGGCCAGCCAGCTTTCAACCCTCTGAATTCGGGAAAATTTTTCTTATACTATATCTAGCTAGTGCGCTATCCCAGGGACATTCCTTCAAAAAGCTGATGGAACCGGGGATAGTAGTTGTTATTTCACTAGGTTTTATGATGCTGCAGAGGGATTTGGGTACTGCGTTAATGATATTTGCAATATCGGTAACTCTGGTTTATCTCGCTACTTCAAAAAGACTATATGTTATTATAGCACTTGGCCTTTTTATCTTCGGCGGAACAGCAAGCGCTGCCATCTTTTCTCATGTCAGGCAGAGATTCGTTATTTGGCTAGACCCATGGCCATACATCTACAATGAGAGCTATCAAGTGGTTCAATCCATGTATGCAATAGCTACAGGAGGTATGTTTGGTACGGGCTTGGGCTTCGGACATCCTGAATATGTAGCTGTAAATCAATCAGACTTTATTTTTTCAGTCATATGTGAAGAAATGGGGCTGTTTATGGGGTTTGCAATACTTATACTGAACTTTATTTTGTTCTACAGGTGCATAAGAAGCTCTATATTAGCAAATAACAACTTCACAAAACTACTGACAGCAGGCTTAAGCGTAATGCTTGCAACACAGACACTTGTAATTGTCGGTGGGGTAACAGGCTTTTTGCCGCTTACAGGTATAACATTACCATTCGTAAGCTATGGAGGTACCTCCATGCTTATTTGCTACCTTGCAATAAGTATTATTTTCAAGGTATCTGAGGGTGAAAGAGATATAAGTGAACCAAAATTATTCAAGAGAGGGGACTAAATGGATAAACTCACAGCAAACATTAAACGTGTAATGATTGTATTTCTTGCAGTTTTCTTACTGTTGATGGGATACCTATCCTATTTTACCCTTGTAAAAGGACCTCAAATTGTTACTAATACAGACAATAAGAGACTTTGGGATATAAGAAACCAGGTAGAAAGAGGAACTATATTTGACCGTAATGGTAAAGCTTTATCTGTAAGTGAGAAGGCTGACAATGGAAAATACAAGAGGGTATACAAGGGCGGAGCAGCTACAGCGCATGCCTTGGGGTACTTTGACGAAAGATTTGGAATAACAGGGCTGGAAAATCTATATGATCAGAGACTTTCTTCAAATATTTCTACATCCTTTGGAGCATGGCTTGCAAATGGTTTTAAGTCAACCAACAAAAAGGGTGATGATGTTTATACAACATTAGACTACAATTTGCAAAAAACGGCTTACGATGCAATAGGTGATAAAAATGGAGCAGTAGTAGTGCTCAATGCAAAGACTTCGGAGATTCTTGCATTAGTTTCTAGGCCATCCTTTGACCCGAATAAGCTATCTCAAAACTGGGACGCTCTCACTAAGGATAAAGACATTCCACTTTTAAACAGAGCTGTATCCGGAATGTACCCGCCGGGTTCTACATTTAAAGTAGTTACAGGTGTTAGTGCTCTCGACAACATACCGGGAATCGAAAGTGAAGTATATGAGGATAAGGGAAAGATTGATCTGGGTGGGGGATATACCCTTTCAAATGATAATAATAAGGTTATGGGGAAGATAAAGTTACACGATGCAATGGTCCGCTCAAGTAATGTGTACTTTGGAGAGCTTGGAATCAGGCTTAATAATGACCTTTTCGATACAGCACAGGATTTCCTGTTTAATAATAATATACCTTCAGATGGAATAATTATTGATACAAGTAGCTTTCCAGACTATTCTTCAAATGAAAAGGGAAATCTGGCTCAGACAGGAATAGGACAGGCTGAAATTCTGGCAACACCTATTCAGATGGCGCTTGTAGCACAGGCAGTTGCAAACGATGGCATAATGATGAAGCCGTCACTGGTATCAAAGGTTAAAGATTATAATCAAAACACTATTAAAAGCTTTAAGCCAGATGATATAGCAACTATTTCTAATGCTGAGAATATAGAAAAAATAAAGCTTTATATGAAGGACGTAGTTTCAAAGGGAACAGGTACTCGCGCACAGGTAAAAGGAGTTTCAGTGTGTGGGAAGACCGGTACAGCCCAGCATATCGAGTCCAAAACGCCACACAGCTGGTTTATAGGGTTTGCACCATATGATAATCCACAGGTAGCGATTGCTGTTCTCGTTGAAGAGGGCGGATATGGTGGGACTGCTGCAGCACGAATTACATCCCAGGTGCTTTCAAAATATTTTGCGAAGTAATAATGTATCTCTCTAATTTAATTATATCAAATATTAAATAGATATATAAGTCTGTAAATTTAGGCACATATACCTTAAAATGATAATAATTGGATAATGAGTTTGGGGGGATTTAATATGAATAATAAAAATGAAACTCTTAGTACTAAGCAATCAGATGTAATTCTGGATAATGGGCCTTTTTATCATGGAACTAAGGCTGATATGAAAATAGGAGAATTAATCAAAATAGGTTTTCCATCTAACTATGGTACCTTTAAAAAAGCTAACTTTATCTATATGACAGCAACCTTAGATGCGGCTATATGGGGCGCAGAGCTTGCGGTTGGTGATGGAGCTGAAAGAATATATATCGTTGAACCTACTGGTGAGTTTGAAAATGACCCAAACCTAACTGACAAAAAATTCCCTGGTAATCCTACTCGCTCGTACCGTACACGTTTTCCATTGAAAGTAGTGGGTGAATTAGATGAATGGTTGGGGCATTCAACAGAAGTACTTAAAAGTATGAAAGATAATTTAAAGAAGCTCAAGGAACAGGGAATAGAGGCTATAAATGAATAAATAACTACAAACACAAAAGTTTGAGTATAATAAGCAGGCCCCAATAAGTAGGATATAAAATCTAACTTGTTGGGGCCTATTCATTGACATCGATACTCCATATTGTAATGGTATATGATGAGTTTTTAAAATCAGCCTATTAAATATTTACAAACAAATTTAGTATAAGTGCAGATTTAAAATAGTCTTCAGATTAATTATAGTTTAATATTTAATATAGCCAACAAAATTAGCGAGTATTTTAGCGACTTCCGCTCTATTGGTAAGTCCCTTTGGGTTAATACCCTTACCGGTACCATTTACAATTCCATTTTTGGTAAGAGCGGCTATTGCTTCTTTTGCATAGTCACTTATTTGATTGGCATCCTCATATTTATTTAGCTCATCTATGCTTGCCTGTTCAAGGGGATAGCCAACCTGCTTTAATGCCCTATAGACCTGAACCATCATGTCCTGTCTGGAGATATATGCAGTTGGCGAGAATTTATTATTTCCTGTTCCCGTAGTTATTCCTAGTTTCTTTGCTATAGCAACAGGCTCATAATAATATGCACTCTTTGGAATATCATCAAAATTATCTGTTATTTCTGCTCCTAACTTCAGCGTTCTTACCAGCATTGTTATAAAGTCCGCTCTTGTTGTATTGTGTATGGGCATGAAGTTTCCTTTACCATCACCGTTAACTATACCAGCCTCATAGAGTTTATCTATTGAGTCAATTGCCCATGCAATATTTTGACCAACATCCTTAAAATATTTGGACTGATAAGTGAGCTTCAATCCACCACTTTGATTATGAAGCCTGTCTAGTGCAGTTATAACGTAAACCACGCCGTTTGGGTCTTTGCGGCTGGTATCAGTATAAGTCTGTGTTGCCGTACCATTTTTCCTTACTGTTGCAATGAGGTTCTTAGCACTTGAATCAGCAGTAATGTCAATCTTTTCATTTGCTGAATACCTGTATATTGCATAGTAGGCTGTGCTACTAGAGGCATCTTCCCATGTCAGCTTTATTCCATTACTTTGGCTGGACAGCTTTCCGGTTTGTGGTGCTTGCGGTGCTTTTCCGCCCTTCCACGGCATTACTGGCACAAGCGTCTTTGTTGACCATAAATCATTCTGGATTGTATTAGTGACCTGCTGCATAGTGGATTGGAAGGTATTGTACATCCTGAACAATACTGTACCATTTACTTCTTGCTTAGTAGCATTATGCTTAAGCTGCCTAGTCATTTCGGCAACTCCATTTTCAACAGAGAAGTCCTTGTCCGCTGTGCTATTGCCTTCATTAATCCTATATAAGGCTTGCCCAATATAGAGATGAACATTTTTCCCCTTTACTGAATTTGACCACCACTCTACAAGCTCTCCATATGGTGCTGCGGGGTTTTCATATGTGAAGTAGATCTGAGGACAGATATAATCTATAAGTTCCTCGTCCACCCATTTCTTTGTATCTGCATAGCACTTATCATAGTTAGTATATGTTGAATTTGTATTGGAACCTGCTGGGTCATCCTTTTTGTTTCTCCATATAGCTGATGGACTTATTCCAAACTTAACCCATGGCTTAGCTTTGTTTATTTTCTGAGAAAGCTCTTTTACTAAGAGATAGGTATTGTTTCTTCTCCAATCAGCTTTGCTTTTGAACTGCCCATTATTATACTTCTGATAAGTTGTATCGTCGCCCATTTCATTATTTATAGCTTCGTAGTAAAAATAGTCATCAAAGTGAACACCATCGATATCGTATTTGTTTACCACCTCCATTACACAATCCTGAACCCATTTTCTGGCCTCTGGTATACCTGGGTCTACTACGTAACGGTTATTTGCAACCTTAATCCACTCGGGATGCTCCTTATACACACTTTTTGGAATGTCAAGTGATGAGGTAACAGCTTCACTTGTACTAGTGGATACCCTGTATGGATTAAACCATGCGTGTATTTCTAGGTTTCTTTTTCTGCATTCGTCAATTGCAAACTGCAGAGGATCAAAGCCTGGATCTTTACCGAAGGTTCCGGTTAAATATTGTGACCAAGGCACCAAGTCTGATTTATAGAAGGCGTCAGCAGTTGAACGCACTTGTATAAAGACTGCATTCATATTCATGGCTACGGCCTTGTCAAGTAGCTTTATTAAATCGTCCTTTGTAGCTTGTATTCTTGCAGTGTCATCCTTTATACTTGCAGTTTTGCTAGACGGCCAATCAAGGTTATAGACAGTGCTTATCCATGCGGCCCGCAAGTGACTTTTAATTACCGGTGTTTGGGCAGGGATATACTGAGAATATTTATCCCATGCTGCTGCGCCTATTTTTAATGATAGGCTAGTTACCATAACTACCACTAAAAATAGTGAAAGTATTGATTTCTTATTTACTTTAAAATACATTTTTCCCCCTGAAATATGTTATTTTTATAGAGATTTTGAAAAAATATGAATGAAATAGATTTTAAATGTAATTCTAATAGATAAATTACGATTATGTCAACTTGCTTGAAACATATGCCTATATCTTACAGCCCTTAAAAATTAATAGAATGTTTTGCACTAGCAAATGAAATAAAAAAGAGTATCGCTAACTAACTTTTAAGTAGTTTGCGATACTCCCTTTTTTACTGGTCTCAGATATTTGTTTTAGGTTTCTTTCTGTAGAACATAAGCACTATAAGTGATAGTATACTGAAAATGGAAACTGTCAGATACATCTGTTTAAAGCCTATATTGAGTGAGGCCTGGAAGGTATCCTCAATCACTGGTCCTAAATCATCAATAGCCTTAAAATATGACTGCTTTGACCTATCAAATGCAGCTGGTACAGAATCCTTAAAGGTTTTCCATTCTTCTATCTTCTTGTTAAGATCATCTTTAGCCGTTGTAATTTCAGTTGCAGCTGTAGTCAAATCAGTTTGTTTTTTCTTTGTATCGGCTAGTTGGGTTTCCAACTCAGTCTTTTTAGCAGTTAATGTACTTATTTGTACGCGTAGTGCTGCTTTTTTGCTTTCGGTATCAGCAAGCTTCTTTTTAAGTTCAGTCTTTTCTTTAACAGCTGCATCATACTTAGCCTGCAAGGTTGATATGGATGTCTCCATTGCAGCAATATCTTCTTTGAGCTTAGCTGGATTCTTCATATATTCCTGCATCTTTTGCGCAATATCGCTTGGCATTCCGGAAGGACTGCCACCAGCTTGTGTGCCACTGTTTGAGGATGCGTTCTGTGAAGCACCTGTAGAAGGCACTTGAACATTATTCGGCATCTGGCCTCCGCTTGGCATCTGCCCACTGGTAATCATCTCATATGCTTTTTTCATCTGAGTAAGGGCAGTATTTTGTCCTTTTAAGCCCTGTTCCATTCCTGTAATTGCAGTTTCTAGACCAGTAATACCTTTTTTCATACCGTCTATTCCCTGAGTCATACCATCAACTGCTTTTGTCATGTCAGTTAAAGCTTTGGTCATACTATCTATCGGTGTTTGGATTCCCTCAATAGCTTTATCCATTCCTGCAACACCATCGCCCATTTCCTTAATGGTGCTGTCCATGGAGGTCAAGCCGCTACTCATCCCATCTATGCCCTTTTGAACACCATCTTGTATTTTTACTACTACAGAAGGAACATTTTTATCAAACATATAGTCGGCAATTTTTTTTGTTTTTTCCACTATGTTTGTTACGTCCGCTGATTGTAAATCCTTTAAAATATCATCGGGCAAGGTTGTATTACCTGTCATGTCAAAG
The DNA here is from genome assembly GCA_023417285.1 of Bacillota bacterium. Taxonomy (GTDB): domain Bacteria; phylum Bacillota; class Clostridia; order Acetivibrionales; family DSM-1351; genus Ruminiclostridium. The sequence continues at coordinate 2,805 of JAEZFR010000361.1, read as the reverse complement.
TTCATATCTCCCATTTTGGAGAGGTCAGGAATATTTACACCCTTAAGCTTATCCTTCATATTTGGATCATTCTTCATATCTTCAACGGTTTTTGAGATTTTATTTGCTTCTTGGGTAAAGGCTGCATCTGCCTCAGGTTTTGGTAGCATGTTCATGAGATTATCCTGTGCTGTGAGCCCAGCATTTGCCAAAAAGCCTATCATAATAGCGGGTGCGATTGTTGTACCTATCGAACGCATAAGGGACAGGGTTGCCAGTGCAGAGTTTGAGTCTTCCCGCTTTGTATTTGTGAGCATCATATAGTTTAGAGGAGAGCCCATTACAAAACCTAAGCCTGAACCAATAAGCGCCAAGCTGACTATTACTGTAAGAAGATTACTTACCTGTGAGGCAATAAAGGCTAAGAATAGTGCACCTAATAATGAAATAAAGAAGCCTCCCATTAATACCTTCTTTGGACCGTATTTATCAACCAATTTTCCACTCGTTGGAGCCCCTATACCTGTAAATATACCAAGAATTGTCACGAAATATCCGCCGCTGCCACTTTTAATATGTAGTGCATTTTCTGAGAATTGTGGCACAAATATCATGCCCATCATACATATTCCTACAAATGTAGCCACAATCAGAGTAACAAGAATCTGCGGGTTTGTAAAATAGGTAAGGTTTAGTACTGGGTCCTGAGCCTTCCTTTCAATTAAGATAAATATTGGCAATAATACGACAAAGGCCAATAGGAAGGGATATACATTTGTATTTTTAATTGTCTCACTAAAATTGAAGAAGTCTATATTTTTTAGTCCATACAGGAAGGAGACAATCATTGCTACTATAATCAAAGTACCCAAAAAATCAATCTTTTTGGAGTCACCTGGTCTGTGAAGAGGAAGCTTGATTACTCCTAGTATTAATACTATTAAGCATATAGGTAAATTAATATAGAAAAGGAACTGCCAGTTGTTTGAACCAAAAATATCAAGGATAGCACTACCAAAGGTTGAGCCTAGAATGTTTGCTATACCATAAACGCCTCCGATGATACCTAAAGCCATACCTCGTTTCTCTTCAGGGAAACTGGTTCCGAATTCTGCGTTTGCTATTGGCATGATTCCGCCGCCGCCTATAGCCTGAATAACACGGCCTGTAAGGAGCATTGGAAAGCTTGCAAAATCTTGTGATAGACCGCATATAAGTGAACCTAGACCAAATAGTCCAATGCATATAAGATATATGTACTTTCTTCCTAGTCTATCTGCAAGCTTACCTGCTATTGGTATAGCAGCTGCATATGCTAGAGTGAATATATTAATCATCCATATGCCTGTTTTATCATCAACACCTAAATTACCCTGTATTATTGTTCTTGCGGGGGTTACAATACCGGTATCAATAGCACCCATAAATATACCAAGTATATATAAGACTGCAATTAATACCAACCCATTTGATTTTTTAGAGCCTAATTGCTGCATAAGTTGTCTCCTTTTTGTCATTTTTAGTATTAGTATTTATTAGTACTTTGAGTGATGGTTCTATTTCAGAAAAGCTATGCTCGCTATCAAAAGCATAGGATAGTAGTAAGCGTGCAATTATTTCACAGAGCGCACTATCCTTTCCATCGTCAAAAATTTGTATAATCCTATCAATTAATTGCTGACGAAGGCAAACCTTTCTCTCTTTTATCTGATGAAACTCAATATCACTGGTGTTAGCAGGATATGTCTGGAACCATCGTCCATGAATACTGTTCATAAAAATTTGAAGCTGAGTGTATATTACATTTAACTTTTCAATACTTGTTACTGGTGTTCTTATGCAGTGATCTATCCTTCTCAACATAAGATTCCAGTCACTCTGAAGTATCTCTGAAATTATTTCATTTTTGGAACTATAATAGTTGTATAACGTACCTGTAGCTATACCGCATGTAGAAGCTATTTTTCGAATGTTTAGTTCCGTATATCCAGTTTCTTTTAAGAGCTCTCTAGTGACAAGCAGTATATCTTCTTTTACATTCTCTATATTCTTTGGCATGTTAACCTCCTTTTTTATGAACTATGTTCATATTATCTACCCTTTTTTGTCCTTTTTATACCAGTATTAATAACAAAAAAAGAAACAGTTATAACTAATCTTTTATGCGTTTTTCATATAAGACAGGCAAAAAGGCTTAACCCCCTATGAAGGTTAAGCCTTTTTGCCCGTCACTTACACTCTAACATCGAAATTCTTTCCAAGATTGGGACTTACACTTTGTTCCATCATCTGTGTCAAATCAGATGCCTGCTGAACAGCAGTGTTCATAGCCAGCTTGGTTACAGCAAGGCTCACCATCTGATTAGCAGATGCCTGAGCCATTGAGGTAGATAAAGCAGCAATATCCATTTAAATACACTCCCTTCTTATAAACCTCGCTTGCTTGGAATATATATATCGTCAATATAGTTTGTTTTAATAACAAAGTAAACTAATCTATAAGCAAAAAAAATATAGGATTATTTATAACTATAAAATAGGACTATAAAATAGTATACAAGGAAGGCGATTATTATTGAATTAATTGTAAAAATATGGTAAGATTTATAGAAATAAACTTTTATTAGGAGGTACTTAAGTGGTTAATGATCTAAAGGACAATAACGTCACCCTCCTTCCTGATGATATCCAATCATTGTTTTCAACCATTAGTTCACAAAGGACGTGTGACAACCCTTTTTCTCCTAGCAATAAATATTGGGCTTTTCTTTCAAAGATTGATTACAGTGATGGAATAAATCCTAATAATTTCGATGTTCTTTTTGA
>JAEZFR010000177.1 GCA_023417285.1 Bacillota bacterium | reverse complement strand
GGTCAAAGGGAGCTATTTCAATTTTTCTGGTAATTATACTAGTTCCTATGTTAACTGTATCCTCACTGTTTGTTGATATTAGCAGAGTTGAACTTGCGAGGTCGGTTGCAGCTTCAGCTGGTGATTTGACTATGAATACTGCTTTGACAAACTATGACACTATGCTCAAGGACTTATATGGACTTTTTGCTACTGCTCAGGATAAGGAGGACCTCTTTGGTAAGCTAGAGGATTATTATAGAACTTGTATAGTGTCTGCAGGTATTGGCAATCAGGATGCAGACACATATGTTGACCAAATAATTTCTTCACTAAAAGGTGTATCAGATAGCTCATCTGCCGATTTGCTTAAAATGGAACTTGTAGACTTTTCTACTAAGCCTATAGATGGTGCAAACTTGGCTAACGCAACTATAATGAAAAGTCAGATTGTAAATTTTATGAAATATAGAGCTCCTATTGATACTGGACTTAGCTTCATCAGCTCTCTTAAAAGCTTTACAACACTTAGTAGTCAAACCCAATTGGTAGATTGCAGAACTAAATACTATGAAGAGCAACAAGGTGTAATGGAGGATTGTAAAAAAACCTGGGATGAAATAGTAAAATATAATAATAATGAAATGGCAAATGGGGCAGAAAAATACTTTGAGAATTTAAGAAATGATTTGACAAGCTTTGAAACAAATTACAACGCCATTGCAAAAAAGATAATAATGGACCTATACGATACTCAGAGCTTTGTGAGTATACCTGTTTCCGATACTGATGTAAATAGCGCATTAAATAGTAGTGGCTCTGGTACATATACAACGTCTCAAAAGGATAGTGCAAAACAAAGCTGTGATAGTGCATATTCAGATGTAGCTAAAAGTTTGGCAGAATTAGAAGCATTATACAACTATTCCGGACCTAGTTCTGATTATGGTCTGCAATACTTGGTTCAAGTTAATAGAAAGAGCTTACTAAAAAACTATGAAAACGCAGTAAAAAAATATTACGCCAGTTATAAAATTGCAACCTATGCTATGCAGAATCCACATATAACTCCCCCTCCACCTCTTTCTAAAAAAGGAACTCCTGGTACGCCAGACTTTACCCCCGAAGATACAACGAGCTACGACAATAATAAGGCTGCAGTAGCTAAAAAGTTTAGTGAAATATATGGGAGGTTTAAAACTCTCTCAGATAGTGCTACTAAGGAGAGTAATTATTCAGAAACAGACCAAAAACTTAAAGATATGAATAAAAAATTTATTGCATATAAAGACACACTTACTAGTGCAAAAAGCTTTATAGATGCTGCAATAGAATCTCTTACAGATGTTCTTGATGCTGTAAAGCCAGGGGGAGACCTAGATGAGAAAAAGAATGATTGGTCGGAGGCTACCAAACAGGAGGGTCTAGAAGGTAGCTCTATGGCAAAACAAGACACGGCAGAAATTCGAGATTTGTCTACTTATTTAAAAGAAAGTGCGGTAAGTGCCCTTAAAGAGAGGTTAGAAAAAATTTCCACAAGTCTTGGTGACATATTATCCGAAATGGAAAAATATGAGTTCTATGGTAAAAAGCTTTATGAGATAAAAGACTATAATTACCTAAAAAAGCTTATGGGGGATGTGATAGGGGATACCAATCTCAAAGCAGTCCCAATAAAAAAGAGTTTAATGGATCAAAAGGTTAATGAGTGGACTTTGGGTAAATTTGTCAAGGGAGATATAAAGGGGAGTTGGACCGACTACCTTAAAAACTTTGCAAATCTGCACGAGCAGGACAAATTAAATTTTTATGTCTTTTTATTTACACACTTTGGTAGTTCAGCTACAACTAGCAAGGATAAATCAGGAGATGCCGATAAGGTTGAAAGCATAAAAGACTCAGCTGCGGATGAAGCAAATAAACAGGTAGAGAGTGCAGAGAAAGGAAATAGTATTTCACCAGATAATACAGACATAGCGGGCAAAGACAATCTTCCGTCAACAGAAGCGGGTAGAACTGAAGTGACCCCCAGTAATCCAACAGGTGGTGCTATTGAGGAAACCTCAGTATCGTTAAGCGGTATGTTCGCTGCATTAGGCTCAAAACTGAAGGATTTGGCAGTAGACCTAAGAGATGACATATATATTTCAGAATATGTAATGGGCATGTTTAGCTATGACACAATTGAAAATGAGTGCAAGAAAAAACTGGAGGGAAAGGGTGAGGCAGTACCAAATCCGCTAGTACTTAGTACCCTTACGAAGAATCCTATATCAAAGGAGAATAATTTTGCGTATGGCAGAGAGGTAGAATACATTATCTATGGTGGCAGTAATACAGGAAATGTAGTAAAAGCCTATGCTTCAATATTTGGAATAAGATTGGCATTTAATCTCGTTTATGCTTTTACTGATTCGTCTATCAGAGATGGTGCATTCGCCGTAGCAACACCAATATCAGCAGCCACTCTAGGAATAGTACCTGTACCACTGATACAGGCTGCTATAATAATTGGTCTGGCACTGGCAGAATCAGGTCTTGATATAAACGACCTCAGGAATGGTGACACAGTGCCGCTCTTTAAGAATAAAAAATCCTGGAGAATGAGCTTTGAAGGTTTAATGAATACGCTTGTATCACAAGGAAAAGTTTTGGCAGGAGAAGCCCTCAAATATGGAATTGATGAAACAGCAAATAAGCTCAATGAAATGCTAGATATGACAGATGAGGAGTTAAATGATTATATACAGAAGAATGGCGGCGAGGTAGAAGATGCATTAACTGCTTCTTTTGACTCTATGGTGGGCAGACATGCAGAGAGTGCCATTCAAAAGTTGACTACATTGGCAAATAATGCTATAGAGGAAGCAAAGGTACAAACATGGACAGATGATGAAAGTGTTGATGAAATGGTAAAACATGTAGAAAAAGGTCTGAACGATTGGCTTGCTGAGGAGTCCAAGGCAGGAACAAATGACCTTGCCTATGCTGCAAAGGAAGCTGCTGTCATGGCACTCACGGATAATAATGGGGGACTTATATCAAAATATATCGTGGTGCTAAAGGATGCACTTGGCAAACCCGAAGCAGCTGTGAAGGATATTGCAGATAGTTTGCAAACTAAAATAGAAGATATTAGAAAAGAGATTAATACTACCGTTACTAGTGCTGCTGATAAGATTACAGCTTTCAAGACAGATTTAATTGATAGCGCGAAGAAGTCTGTAAACGAAGGTGCCGGAAGTCTCAAAAAGACCATCACGGAGAAATTGGGTGGTTCGGTGGGTGGAGTTGGTAAGAAGGACGAAACTGGTTTGGCATCACTGCTGTCCTTCCGCTACAGTGACTATATGCAACTGTTTTTAGTTATAGGGCTTTTGGTAAATCAGGAAGCAGTGCTGCTAAGAACGGCAGATGTGGTGCAATGTAATATGCAGCTTCTGAAGAAGGACTATGAGGACTTCAACATGAAGAACTCTGTGGTATATGTAGAGACTACAGCTACTGTGCAGGTTAAGCCTCTATTACTGGCATTGCCACTATTTGAAGGTGTAGAAAAGAACCCTAAGGACAATACCAACTGGTATACCATTAAATATAAGGGAATAAAGGGATATTGAGAGGAGAAATCAACATGAAAAAAATATTAATAACAATAGCGGCAATGCTGCTAATAACATCACTCACAGCTTGCGCGGGGAACTCGGGAGGCTCAGATAGTAGCAGTGTTGCAACCACAGAGGCAAGTACCAGCACACAAGCGGAGAAAACAGTAGCTGCTGAAAGCACTAAAGTACCTGAGTCTAAGAACAATGAGGAGTTGTCACTGGCAATTAAGTTTCCTTTAATTCAAAAATTTGTGGATGGACCTAGGTGGCAAATAATTGATAAAGGATACACCAGTTTTTATAACATTAACGATAGAAAGTTTATAGCACTAACTACTAACCATAAACTTTCCGTAAATAAGCCTAGCGAGGTACTGGAGGCTTTGCTAAAGACTTTTCAGCAGGGTGCAGAAACAATGTGTGGTGCAAAGAAGGTTATAAAGTATGACATAAAGGATACAAAGGAGATGACCATAAATGGAACTGATTATGTGAGATATCAAGGCTACATAATTGGTGAAGGTAGTCAAAAGAAGATGTATAAC
>JAEZFR010000138.1 GCA_023417285.1 Bacillota bacterium | reverse complement strand
GGCTAATACATCTGCATTATCACCTGATGAACTTGATAACTCAGTTGAATTAAGATGTTCCGATTGTGACGAGCTGGCTCAATCAATGTTAGCGTTAGATAAATTAATAAAGTTAAAAATTGTTGGTGGATGTTGTGGAACTGATGCAACTCATTTAAGTAGCATTGCAAAGACTTTTAAAAGTCATTATCTATAAGATTAGAATAGAGGAAAACAAATGATTCTAAGAAATGTAAGTTATATTAACTCAATTGATGATAAACTATTTAGTGAAAGCTTGAATTTGTGGAGTAGATAAGGTTGTTGGAACAATTGAAAAGGGGAAAAAAGCTGATTTAATTATTGTTAAAGGCAATCCGCTAGAAAACATTAGCTATTTGTTCGATGTTGCAATGGTTATTAAAAATGGAAAGATTGTAATAGATAATACTTGATAATAATATCTTTATGAATGGAGCACTAGGAAATAGACTTTAACGTAAAATTATTTTGTGGTATATACTACCGTTGCATGGTAAAATATTGAATAAATGTGTATATCTGATTTTTAATTCAGCATAACCTGATTATGCACAAAACAAATTTATCTTGGAGGTTAAAGCATGCAAATAGTAAAAATTAAGAAGATTAGAGTTAAAAGTGCATTTAAAGCGATACTTTTAGCATTAACTATTCCTTGGGGGATTGGAGTAATAATTTTTATTTTATCGGCAATAGCAACTTATACAAGTAAGGCATTAAGCGTTGAACAGGCAATAGGCTCTATAATACCTTTACTTTATATGCCTTTCATATATGCTGCAGTAGCTATACTATTTGTCCTTTCATATAATTGGCTAGCACCTAAGTTTGGAGGACTTGAAATCGAAATCGAGAAAGAAGAAAATGAATAACGTAAAAAATAAAAATCAACAGTCATAAGTATTTGATTTCAAAAAAAATACATAGAATGGCATAATTAAAATTAAAGTAAAAGGGTAAAAAGTAATGAGTACAGACATTTTTATAGTAGCATTTCTAAATTTTATTATTTCATTAATAGGTACACTTGTATATTCTGTTAGGATAGTTGGTGTCAGAACGGGTAAAATAGCTATCTCGTCGGCATTGTTTAATGCATTAGCATTAATATCAAGGACATCAAATACTTTACAGCTACCATTATTGACAAAACATGTTGAGCAATCAGTAAAATCAAATAACTTATTACATGAGTTCAATTTTATACTCCTAATAATATTCTTTGCTACAGTTATTGGCGCTTTTCTAATTCCAACATTTCAAAGATTGTTTTCGAAAGCGGTTGAATCATTTTCAATGGAAAAGTCTATATTTAGATTGATTATACATAGCTTTTCTAAGTCTGGTATTGCATATTTGAAAAGCAGTATTACAATTCCTGACAGAGAAAACGTAAAGGGATTCAGCTTTAAAAAGATGCCTGTTAAGATATTAATATTTAATATGATGACAATGGCACTATTAACGGTAGCAGCATTTGCTCCAATTTATGCTGGAAGTATCGAGCCAGACTTGCGGTCTACATGTATTACATTATCTTCGGTCGTTACCTCTATAGCAACAATTTTATTAACATTATTTATTGATCCATATTTATCTGTTCTAACCGATGATGTAATTGAGGGTAAGTATGGGGAAGCTGATTTTAGAAGCTGTGTATTTGGATTAGTTGGAAGTAAGGTTGTAGGAACTGCATTGTCTTTTGTTCTTCTTATTCCAGCAGCATATGCAATAGTTTTTATAGCAAGAATTATTTAATTTTAGAATGCACTACATATAACAATCGCACCCGCAAGGGCTGGCGGTAAAGTTGTTGGTGCGGTGCCGTCTTTTGTTAGAAGGGGTAGATAGTGCTTTTTAGGATAGTGCGGATTTATTGGTCGCACAGCCAAACTCCTCTCGCAGATTTGTCGGAAGCAAGCCAAACACAGTTCGCAGAGCCTTTGTGTCACTAGCTGCTCGCGAGCTTTGGGAGTGCTGGGCCGTATCAGAAATGGTTATAGGTGGTAAAATAGATGAAAAGTAAAATTTATATAATTTTAGTTATGATATTAATAGTATCAAGCTTATCTTGTTTAGTGTTTTTTGCTCAGCAACAGAGTAGTGATAAAGTAATTACACAAATACAAGATTTTGATATTAATGGCGATAAGAATTTGGATACCATTAAATTGGTATTGACAAAGAAAAAGAAGGTCGTTTTACAAGTTAATAGTTCAGTTGGAGATGTATTTTCTGTATCAAATGAAAAGCAAATACTTGGTGATGATTATAAGGATAAATTTACATGTGAATTATATGTCACAAATAATATTGTATTGGTGGGATATACATACTCTTTTACTAATAAATATGGCTCTACAGCAGAAATTAAGTGTTATCAGTATAAATCCAATACGCTAAAACTTGTGGAATCTTTTCCAAGTGTAAGTGAGGAATTAGAATTATTAAGCAGTAATCAGTCAAGACCAAATGAGATT
>JAEZFR010000588.1 GCA_023417285.1 Bacillota bacterium | reverse complement strand
GCAGAAAACAATGCAACTATCAGGGTTCTCTACTGTCAAAATATCCTTTAGCAGCTGAAGCTTTTCGGATTTATTGGTTTGTATACGTTGCTGAAATATATTATTAGAAGTTGAATTTTGCTCCTCTATCTCAATTCGAACTGCATTGTTCATATATTTGCTACATAATAATTCAATATCAGTAGGCATTGTAGCTGAAAGTAGTACTGTGGTCCGCTTTCGTGGTAAGCTTGAAATAATTGTCTCCACCTGCTCTATAAAACCCATATTGAGCATTTCATCAGCCTCATCAATAACTAGGTATCTTATGTTAGACAGGTCTATTGTTCCTCTTTCAATGTGGTCAATAATCCTCCCAGGAGTACCTACAACTACATGAGTTTTCTGCTTGAGCTCTTTTTCCTGTATATGAAAAGGAGACTTACCAAACACAGCTGCTACCTTTAGTCTTTTAAATCTGCCTATGTTGAAAATATCCTCTCTTACCTGCATTGCAAGCTCTCTTGTAGGAGTAAGCACCAATGCCTGCGGCTTATTCTCCATCCAATCAGTAAGCTCTGTTATGGGTATGCCAAATGCGGCAGTTTTCCCGCTACCTGTTCTGGATTTTACTATTATATCCCTGTTATCCAGTAATTCAGGAATAACTTGTTGTTGCACTTGTGATGGATTATTATACCCCAATAATGCTATTGCGCGATGAACCTCCTCACTGAGGTTATATTGATAAAAGTTAGAGTTTGTCATTTAATTACCTTATCCTAAATATCTTTTATTATTTTTTTCTACCGATACATTCTTATCTGCCTATAGTATTCTCTTTTATATTCTATATTCTAAGGGCTGGCATTACAAGTCCACCCATTGATTTCTGCCATCAAATGTTTGCTGTTAAATACGGAGATTATTTTGTTTTTTTAATAATCTTTTAATATTGTTGCAAATGCAACCGACATCTTCACTGGAAAAAATTATAATAAATACAAATATATTAATAAATTTTGCAGAGTAATGTCTGCTATTAATTGCAGTATTGCTCAAAAAAAAGGAGGATTATTATGAGTATGTTTTGTTATCAGTGTCAGGAGACAGCAAAGGGGGTTGGCTGCCAGCTTAAGGGGGTTTGCGGAAAAAATGAGGAGGTTGCAAAACTCCAAGACTTATTGATTTATACCGTTAAGGGTATTTCAGAGATTGTAGTAAAAGGAAAGCTTAATGTTAATGAGACAGATATAGTAAATCATGCAGTTATCAAGAGTTTATTTATTACCATAACCAACGCAAACTTTGATGAGTCAGCAGTAGAAAATCAGATAAGATTAATGCTCACACATAGAAATGAATTACGCCAAAAGGTGTCCGGTGTGACATTTGGCGACGCTGCTTTATTTGAAGTAACAGATAGAGCATCAATGCTTGAAAAGGGCTCAAAAATTGGTGTTCTCTCAACAGAAAACGAGGATATCAGATCATTAAGAGAGCTCATTACTTACGGAATAAAGGGTATGTCAGCATATGCTCACCACGCATTCAATCTGGGTAAAGAAGATACGCAAATATTTAAATTTATCTATAAAGCAATGGCAGCAACTTTAAATGACCAATTAACAGCTGACGAGCTTGTTGCACTTACATTAAAAACAGGTGAATTTGGTGTCAGAACAATGGCACTATTGGACGAGGCAAACACCTCTAAGTATGGAAACCCTGAGATTACAAGTGTTAATATCGGAGTTCGTAACAATCCTGGTATTTTGATTTCTGGCCATGACCTAAAAGATCTAGAGGAGTTGCTTGAACAAACGCAGGGCACAGGTGTTGATGTATATACCCATAGTGAAATGCTGCCTGCGCATTACTATCCATTCTTTAAAAAATACGAGAACTTTGTAGGAAATTACGGTAATGCATGGTGGAAGCAGTTGGAGGAATTCCAATCCTTTAATGGACCAATACTCTTCACCACTAACTGTATAGTGCCTCCAAAGAGCGAGACAATTAGGGACAGAATATTCACTACAGGTGCATCAGGCTATCCCGGATGTACACATATTGAAGCTGACGAAAACGGTAAAAAGGATTTTAGCGCAATTATCGAAATGGCTAAAACATGCCAACCTCCAATTGAAATTGAAAAAGGCGCAATAGTTGGTGGTTTTGCTCATGCTCAGGTCCTAGCCTTGGCTGACAAGGTTATTGATGCTGTTAAATCGGGTGCCATAAAGAAGTTCTTTGTAATGGCAGGCTGTGACGGCAGAATGAAATCAAGAGATTATTATACTGAATTTGCACAGAAGCTGCCAAGTGATACTGTAATTCTCACTGCCGGATGTGCAAAATATAAATATAATAAGCTCAATCTTGGTGACATAGGTGGTATTCCAAGGGTTCTGGATGCAGGACAATGTAATGATTCATACTCACTAGCAGTGATAGCACTAAAATTAAAGGAAGTATTTGGGCTTGATGATATCAATGAGCTTCCTATTGCTTATAATATTGCCTGGTATGAGCAAAAAGCGGTAATCGTGCTATTGGCTTTACTATATCTAGGTGTAAAGAATATCCATTTAGGACCAACTCTACCGGCATTCCTTTCCCCAAACGTTGCAAAGGTTCTTGTTGAAACCTTTGGAATATCAGGAATAGGTACTGTTGATAGCGATATCGAATTATTCATGAAATAAATGCTCAGACAATTTAGTATTATTTCTGAAGAATGATTCCAGAAAATTAGTATTACTTCTGAAGAAACGATTCCAGAAAATTAGTATTATTTATGAAGAAACGATTTTCAGAAAATTAGCAGCTCCTAGCATTTTATTAGGAGCTGCTGTTAGTTTTTTATGCATAATAGGTATATTAAAGGTATAATGAATTATACATATATAATCGTTTTTCAAATGCAACATAAGAGGTGGATTATGAAGAAATATTATGGTCAACTAAAAAACAATGTTCTATTCAAGAATATGGATTTAAATAAGTTAGAAGATGTACTCAACTGTCTATCAGCTAAGGAGGATAGTTATAAAAAAAATGACTTTATCCTGCTACAAGGCCAACAAATCAAGTCAGTAGGCATAGTGTTGTCAGGTAGCATTAATATAATAAAGGAAGATTTAGATGGTAATATTAATATACTTGCTCACTTAGGAATAAATGAGATTTTTGCAGAAGCATTTGCTTTTGCAGATCTTGAAGAGTGCCCAGTATCGGTACAGGCAGCAGAGAATTGCGATATCCTATTTATAGATTGTAAGCGTATTCTTAAGACTTGTGATAAGTCCTGTTTGTTTCATGCCTCCTTGATAGAAAACATGATTTCTTTAATAGCAAAAAAGAACATACTGCAGAATCAAAAAATTGAAATAATATCTAAGCGAACAACAAGAGAAAAGTTGAAAACTTACTTTAACACATTAGCTTTAACCTCACATTCAAAGAAGTTTACTATTCCATACAACAGAGAAGCACTTGCAAACTACCTTTGTGTAGATAGAAGTGCACTATCACGAGAGCTATGCGCGATGAGGGATGAAGGAATTATACTCTTCAATAAGAATGAATTTGAAATTATATAACAATGATAATATTAATAATTAATTGAATTTTATATAATGCAAAACGCAAAGAGGAAAGAACTTATAAAACATCATAATTTCTTTCCTCTTTGCATTTATATTTATAGGGAGAGTTGTCTTTGCTTATTTATAGACTAAAGTACTTATTGTGTCTTGCTTCTTATTTATAGACTAAAGTACTTATCATATCTTACTTCTTCTTTCTTGAACAAATTATACTCTGTAATACAATAAAGAAGCATAGCATTCCGGCACGCGTAATCTGTGGCCACCATGGGTCCTGACTGCCTATCGCAGTAACAACAAGTAATACAATTCCGCTTGTTAGCACACCAAATACTGTACCAAATATATTTCCGACACCACCAGTAAGCAGCGTACCTCCAATGATGGATGCTGCGATTGCATCCATTTCAAGTCCTGTAGCTTGTTGAACGGAGCCGGAGCGAGTGTGGAAAAGGTACAAAAATCCTCCTATTCCAGCAAGCAATCCACAAAGCAAGTGGGCATAAAACTTGGTACGTTTTACATTTATACCTAGCATCAAGGCGCTTTGAGCATTTCCTCCAACAGCATAGAAGCTTCTTCCCAATTTTGTTTTCTTGAGTAACCAATATATCATTACTACAATAATAAGTGCTACGATAACTCCATACTCAAGCTTAGATTGTATAAACGCACCCTTTCTATTGTAATCACCAATAAAGGGAATTTGTATTCTTGCTCCGGACAACTTCTCAAATTGAGCGTTATCAACTTGTATTTGGTTTACTTCTATCAGGGCAACCAAGCCCCTCCCCAGGAACATTCCCGCTAATGTAACGATAAATGGCTGCATATCAAGATATGCTACCATGTACCCTTGAACTGCACCAAAAATCAAGCCTATTGCTAAAGCCAAAATCAGAGATGTTACAAAGTTAAAACCATAATTATTGAGACATACAATACACGCCGTACATATCAATGCTGTAGAACCACCAACGGAAATATCAATGCTTCCCGTTATCATAACTATTGAAAGCCCACAAGCTATTACTATCAAAGCAGCATTCTCATTGAAGAGGTTAAAGAACATCTGAATCTTGTTAAAACCCTTGTCCCCAAGAAATGCAATCGCTAGTACATATATTGCTATAAACAATGAAATAGTTATTGTAAGTAAAAAGCTGGTATCGGTAAGAGACTCTTTTGGTTTGAGTTTCTTCTGAACTACCGTAAAATTGTTCTTATCCTGAGTTTTGTTCAACATATCAACCACGCTCCTTTAAATCACCAGTAGCCGCTCTTGAAAATGTAACTTTTTTGCTAAAGAAACTTTTAACAACAGGAGTTTGAATGGCTACAAGTAAAATAATGATAACTGCCTTGAAAACTGGAACAGCATTTGTATTAACGTTCAACGTGGTTAACATAGAGGTCAGTGTCTGGATAGTATACGCTCCAATAATGGAGCCTGTCATGTTAAACTTGCCGCCCCCCAGAGAGTTTCCTCCAAGTGCGACTGCCAAGATAACATCCATTTCTATGCTGGGTACTATTGTATAAGGGTTTACTGTCTGAACCCTACTAGCCTGAATAAAACCAGCAATACCAACGCACAGGCCTAATATAATAAATGATAATAGCTTAATCATAGATGGATTAAGACCATTTAGCCTTGATGATTTATCATTTATACCTACAGCCTGAGTATATAAACCAAGGTTTGTTTTCTTTAACATAAAAAATGTAATTATCACAACGACAATTGTAATAAGGATTGGTGTGGGTATTGGAAATCCCGGAATAAAATTGCCGTAATATCCAAATGAGGCAGCTGCCTTCGGCTTAAGTCCACCCATTGCCATAGAGCCTATTGATCGTCCAGCTGTAAATAGAATTAGCGTTGCAACCATAGGTTGTATATTAAATTTTGATACAAGAATACCGTTAAATACTCCACAAGCTATTCCAGCAAGACATCCTAGCAGTAATGCAAGAATAATGGGAGCCTGCAATTCAGTAGGTTGAGTCTCATTCCCACATAGCACCCTCATAATTACTCCACCTACTATAGCTACTGTAGCACCTACGCTGATATCCTGTCCCCTCGATGAGGCTGTAACTAGTGTCATTCCTATAGCTAACATAACAAGCTCTGTAGAGTTATTAAGGATATTAATCAAATTCCCTATCAAAACGGGATTGCCCAAGCTGTCTCTGCCCATGCTAATCCTCAAAAAGCCTGGATTGATGAAAATATTGATCAGCAATAGGAATGCAAGAAATGCAATCGGTATAAACAATCTGTGCCTTGTAATTGCTTTAAGTACAGATGTTGAACGGTCGGTACTAAGTTTGGTATTGATTTTGGTCATTTTGACTTACTCCCCCCGCTATGGTATACATTATTTTATCCTGTGTCATCTCTTCACCCTGTAATTCTCCCACTACATGAAGATCACGCATGACAATTAGTCTAGAACAAGTACGCAGCATTTCTTCAATTTCTGATGAAATGAATGTTATACTCATACCCTCAGAAGCAAGTTTTAGCACCAGCTTCTGAATTTCTACCTTGGTGCCTATATCAATTCCTCGTGTCGGCTCATCAAGAATGAGATAATCAGGATGGGTAAGCAACCACCTTGCAAGAATAACTTTTTGCTGATTGCCTCCTGACAATGAGTTAATAGGGGTATCTGCCGAAGCAGTTTTTATGCCCAGAAGGCTGATATACTCATCTGCAAATGCTTGGGCCTGAGCTTTCGTAAAAGGTCTAAAAAAACCTTTCATAACTTGCAGTGCAAGAATTATATTTTCACGCACTGACAAGTCTCCAATGATTCCGTCTCTCTTGCGGTCCTCCGAAAGATAGCCAATTCCCTTTTTCATAGCTTTTATTGGCGAGGAAACATTCACATTTTGGCCCTTAATTTTGAGCTTGCCCTTAGTTACTTTATCTGCCCCAAATATTGCCCTCACACACTCACTGCGGCCAGAACCTAGTAAGCCTGCGAAACCTGTAACTTCACCTTTATGTGCAGTAAAGTCGAAGGGTTTAATTCCAGAGGTGCTAGAAAGCCCTTCTGTTTCAATTATTGATTCGCTAGCTTTACCGTCGCTCGATTGTGCTTGATTATGTATTTCAGCTAAATCCCCAAGTTCCTTACCCATCATCTTTGCAACTAGCTCTACTTTTGGTAGGTCATTTATGGTATATTCTCCAACCAGTTCGCCATTACGCAGAACGGTAATTTTATCGCACAACTCATACACTTGATCAAGAAAATGGGTAACAAATATTATCCCTACCCCTCTACTTTTTAGTTCACGCATGAGTGTAAAAAGCTTTGTAACCTCATGCTCATCTAGCGATGAGGTTGGCTCATCTAGGATTAGCACCTTACAGTCCATGTCAACAGCGCGTGCAATTGCTACCATTTGTTGAACCGCAATGGAACAATTGGACAATTGCTGAGTTGGTTTTGCTGGAATTCCAAGATTTGTTAGAATACTATCTGCCCTACTGTTGCTTTCCTTCCAATTAACCATAAAGTCATTGGTTCTACCTATAAATAGATTTTCAGCAACTGTTAAGTTAGGGCAAAGAGTGATTTCCTGATACACAGTGCTTATCCCCATTTTTTGGGCATCCTGCGGCGACTTGATATTAACTGGCTTATCATTATTAATTCCTTTAATACAGATTTCTCCAGAGTCTTTTGTATAGACTCCTGTCAAAACCTTTATTAGTGTAGACTTCCCAGCACCATTTTCACCCATTAAAGCATGAATTTCTCCTTCACACAAAGTAAAATTCACGTCTTGTAAGGCCTTTACACCGGGAAAGCTCTTATATATATTTTGCATTGTAAGTACGGTGTTCTGCATGTTAATATTACTCAAACCTCCGTTCAGACACGTTATTGGATGTTATTATCCTGTCACTTTTTTTACATTTGAGAAATGCGTGGCCCCAAGCTCTGCAACAATATCCACATACTTGGTACCACGCATTTCAATACTTCTTATCCTTGTTTACTAATGATTACATTCTATGTACCAACTTTAAACAGATTTGTTATAGATTAGTAAGCACGCTTATCAACGATATCCTGTGTTATTGTTGCGCAGTCAAATACTTCTTCGGTAACATAAGCATTCTTTTCAACTGTTTCGCCTGCTTCAAGCTTATTGATAAGTTCAACTATACGAGGGCCATGGAGCGGATTGCACTCTACATCGAGGTTGAATTTGCCTGCGAGAACCAATTTAAGAGCCCACTGGTTTGCATCAAATGCGATAACCTTTACATCGCCAGTCTTTCCATATGTAATACCTGCAGCGTCCATAGCAGCACAAGCGCCACGAGCCATGTTATCATTCTCTGCATAAACAACGTTGAATTTAGTTCCCTTTGCAATCAAGTCTGCAACAGCTTGCTTTGCTAAGTTCTCGTCCCAACCCTTCATGTTCTGGTTGAATACTATATTCCAGCCGTTTGCCTTTGCGCCATCTTCTATAGCTTTTGAACGTCCAAGCTGAGCGGTAGCACCTGTATCACCACCAAGTACAACAATCTTAGCATCTTTAATTGATTGAGCCTTTAACCAATCAACAGCCTTGTTACCTTCTGCTTCGAAATCGGAGCATACCATAGCAGTGTATAGATCTTCTGGTAATTCAAGCTTACGGTCAGCCATGATAAATGGAATTTTAGCTTCCTTAGCAGCCTTTGCTACGTCTTCCCAACCTGCTGCCTGAAGGCCTAAAACTACAAGATAGTCAACTTCTTCCTGAATAAGCTGCTGTGCCTGTGAAATCTGCTTTGCATGGTCGCCTTCACCAAATACCATCTTCAACTCAAAGCCTGCTGCTTTGAAAGCTTCGTTAAATGACTTTGTATTTGCAGTACGCCAGTCTGACTCGTTTGCATTTGTCTGTACAACACCTACAGTAATTTTTTTACCGGACTTATCCGAAGTTGTGCTGTCTCCGCTACTTGTCTTACTTCCACATGCTGCTAGAGCAAATACCAGTGCCAATGCCAGAACTAAAGAAATAATTCTTTTCATGGATATCTCTCCTCCTAATATTTTTAACTCAATTTATTGAGCTTTCTTATATGCATAAGTATATTCAACATGTATACATATAAATACGGAAATTTTTCCTGTATTTGTAGTTATTTTTACTAACTTAATTCTCTGTAAAAATTTAGGTTAAGATTTCTATGAATTTTGTTCATTATTTTACGATTTGAGAAACAAAATAAAAAAAGTGAAGCTTAACTTTTGTTAGCCTCACTCTTTCCCTATTAATAAGTTCTTCCTATACGATCTTTGGCTGCATTTTGTGCCTCAAAAACTTTCCCATCTACAAATGAAAATTTTTCAACCTTTTCACCCTTTTCGAGACGGCCTATTATATCGGCAATAATCGGACCTTGTAATGGATTACATTCAATATCAACATTAATTAGGCCCTCTTCCATTTTATCAAATGCCTCTGCAACAGCATCAAAAGAAACTATAGCAATATCTCCATTTACTCCGCACGTCAATCCTGCTTCCTTTATTGCCTCTATTGCACCAAAGGTCATATCATCATTTTGTGACACTAGTACGTCAATATCATTATAATTCTTTAAATACTTCTGCATCACTTCCTTACCCTTTGCTTTTGTAAAATCCCCACTCTCACGAGCGAGTATATTCCAATTTTTATGTTTTTTGGCTATATCCTCAAAACCCTTTGAACGACCAATTTGAGCTGTTGAATTCACGGTGCCTTCAAGGACAACAATATTTATGTTATCATCATTGTTCTTTGCACCTACGGTTATATTTTTTTCTGATCCGCCTTGTGATTCTTTAATACCATTGTTCTGATTTCTCTGTTCTAGAAAACTTTCTAGCCACATTCCAGCTTTTGTGCCTTCTGCATATTTATCAGTGCCAACACATGCAACATACATATTTTCATTTTTTGTATCAATCATACGATCCACAATGATAACAGGAATACCCGCCTGCCTTGCTTCCTCTAACACTGTATCCCATCCCGTTTCAGTAACCGGTGCAATTACTATATAGTCTACCTCTTGAAAAATAAAACTTCTGACAGCCTTTATCTGATTTTCTTGGCTTTGTCTGCCATTAGAAAAAATCAATGAAAAACCATTCTTTTTGCTTAAAGAATTTTGAATGGACTTAGTGTTAGCCGTGCGCCAATCAGATTCAGAACCTAATTGGGAAAAACCAACAATTGTC
>JAEZFR010000570.1 GCA_023417285.1 Bacillota bacterium | reverse complement strand
CTTTGGTTTAGGCAGTTTGCGCCCACAAGATAATTTCCGCACTGTTTTGCATATTGCACATACTCAGGATTACTTTCCAAATCGTCAGCTATTAGAAGATGTATGGCGTGATTCATTACATTCATATTACTGCCCCAAGAGTATTCAATACTTACCATTGCAAGCATATACCCATCTGCCTTAGCAGTATCATTTAGAACCTTAGCCTTATTAAGCCAATCCTTTTTAACCTTGTTATATGTATGTTCATCAGTATTATCTGCATATAAGTACGATATAGCAGCGAATCCACTGGTATTCTGCCACCCAAGAGCAAGACCATTTGAACTATAATTATCTATAAAATAATCGCCATATTTTTTATCACCTGTTGTTCTAAACAGCTCACCTGCAGCCCACAGCCTTTCATCAGCATCACTATCATCACTATATTCACCAGTGGCAATATCAGTTGGGTTTTTATACGCTATAAGTTTGTCATTTTTCTCTAGCCACTCCCATGCTTTTTTAGCCGCATTAAGACATTTATCAGCAAAGTTTTTATCAAAAGGCATAAAGGTACGGGCAGCCATAGCAGTTACAGCAGCAAAGTCACCTGTTGCAGTACTAGAAACAGGCATCAAAACCGGGTCATCAACATCTATTTCGGGTGTTACGGTTATGTCTGGAAAGCCTCTTGAAGTAGCCTTGTGGTAAACGCCCCCCGTTGCAGGGTCTTGCATTTTTAGAAGCCATTCAATACCATACTTTGCTTCATCTAGAATATCAGGTATATTATTTGAGCTCTCCGGTATGTTAATACTTGATGTGAAATTATCAGGATAGAATTCGAAAGCTAACAAAAGGTCTGCAGCTGTTATGGCTGCAGCTACTGAATATTTTCCATAATCACCGGCATCATGCCATCCCCCTAATGTATCCACTTCCTTCTCCTCATTACCATACATTTTCGCAAGGTATTTATGGCAATTTGCATGGGCGTATGCTCCAGCATATTGGCTTTCTAACTCCATACCGCATCTTTGATAATAAAGTCCCTTTACAAGTGCATCACTTATACTTCTATATACATTTTTTCCAATGTTAAATTCATAGGATTTACCTATGCCCTTTACAGTTATATAATATGTACCCTCAACCGTAAGCTCTGTAAAATCTGCATAACAAACGGTATCACCACTGGACATATCTTTTACTTTGCCTTCGAGTTTTTTTGATAACACTTCTTTGCCGGTATCTTTTTCAATTACTGCAAAATCATCATATATACCATTAATTATAGCAACCTTCTTGTCATCTGGTTTATACCCAAGCTGATTAATATGTATATCTTCTGAAACCTTCTCTATTGCAGTACTTGTAGCAGAGGTAGTGTCCTTTGGCACATCTGTTGCTACTGAATTATTTACAGGAGTAGTAGTACCAGCAGGACTATCATTATTATTTGCGCAGGCACCAAGAGTTATAAGAAAGGTAGATACTAATAATGCAGACACTGTTCTTTTTAAAAAGTTCACATCGTGTCCCTCCATTTTTTTCAAGTAGTGTTAAAACATCACTATGTATTATATAATATTTTTGTGTATATGTAATGAATTTTTTATTACATATATTTTAATTCTTATATATTAATTAAAACTATTTAATTCACACATTTTTGTCATACATTTTTGTCATACATTTTATTCTTGGCATAAAAAAATATGCTCCCCTCGTAGCAAACAGTTTTAACATAAACTATCTACTACGAGGGGAGCATACCTATATAGATTACTCTATTAATTTAAAACAATTTGTTTTAGACACATAACTAACATTGAGAAACACAAATTTATTCTATGTTATAATTATCTCTCTTTGTATAATGTGTATGAAGTATCTTGTGAGCCTTGTGGCTTCCAGGAGCTTCAAAATACTCTTCATAGAGCTTTTTGATTATTGGGTTTTCATGTGACTTTCTAATTGGAAGATTAGCATCTTCTTCGTAGATAGCCTTTGCTCTTTCAGCCCTCAAATCAGTCCAGCTTCTTACAGAGGACGGCTGAATTGGCTGTCCACCACCGTTTACACATCCGCCTGGGCATGCCATAATCTCAATAAAATCGTACTGAGCCTCTCCTGCATTAATCTTATCCAGAAGCTTTCTAGCACTACCAAGTCCATTTGCAACCGCAGCTCTTACCTTCATTGTACCAAGGTCAACTACTGCTTCCTTTATGCCCTCTATACCACGAACTACGTTATATTCTACATTGTCAAAGGACTTGCCTGTAACAATCTCAGCAACAGTACGTAGCGCAGCTTCCATAACACCACCAGTAGCACCGAATATAACAGCAGCGCCAGTTGCTTGACCCATAGGATCATCAAACTGTGAATCCTCGAGATTAACGAAATCGATACCTGCTTCTTTTATCATCCTAGCAGCTTCACGAGTGGTCAAAACTATATCTACATCAGGGTATCCGGATGCTGATAGCTCAGGTCTGTTCGCTTCAAACTTCTTTGCTGTACATGGCATAATTGATACTACAACCATTTTAGCTGGATCGATACCCATTTTTTCAGCATAGTAAGTCTTTAGCACTGCACCATACATTTCATGTGGTGATTTGCATGATGAAAGGTTATCGAGGAATTCAGGATAGTTGTGCTCGCAGAACTTTATCCATCCTGGGCTACAAGAAGTAATAACCGGCAGTTTACCACCATTCTTAATTCTATTTAGTAGCTCTGTTCCTTCTTCCATTATTGTCAAGTCCGCAGCTGTATCAGTGTCAAACACCTTGTCAAAGCCAAGACCCTTCAATGCTGCAACCATCTTGCCGGTAACTCTGGACCCAATTGGCATTCCAAACTCTTCACCAATTGCAACTCTAACTGCAGGAGCAGTCTGAACAATTACATACTTATCCTTATCAGCTAAAGCAGCCCAAACCTTATCGGTATCGTCCTTTTCACGGAGTGCAGCAACAGGACATACTGCAATACATTGTCCGCACATTGTGCATGGAACTTCATTCAATGAAAGATCAAACGCAGCTGAAATTTTTGAGTTATAGCCTCTCTCAGTCGCGCTGATTACTGAAACAGTCTGTGTATTCTTACATACGCTTACACAGCGTCTGCAGAGTATACACTTATTCTGGTCTCTTACAATTGATGTTGAAAAATCATCAACAGCATAATTGTTGCATTCACCTTCAAACCTTAGCTCCTTGATACCTAATTCTTCAGAAAGTGTTTGCAATTCGCAATTTCTGCTTCTAACACAGGTTAAGCACTTCTTCTCATGGTTAGAGAGAATAAGCTCAAGCGTAACCTTTCTTGCTTCTCTAACTGCAGGGCTCTGGGTATATATCTCAAGTCCCTCTGCAACAGGGTATACACAAGCAGCCTGAAGCGCTCTAGCGCCCTTTATTTCAACAACGCACATTCTACATGCGCCTATCTCATTTGTATCCTTTAGGAAGCAAAGTGTCGGTATCTTAATATTTGCCTGTCTTGCTGCCTCCAAGATAGTAATGTCTTTTGCAACTTGCATCTTCTTACCATCTATCGTTATATTAACCATTTCCATAATAGCACTCTCCTCCCTTATTTCTTTATTATTGCTTTAAATGGACACTTTTCTATACAAGCACCGCACTTCAAGCACTTATCTGAATCAATCTTGAATACTTCCTTGCCCTTTTCTCCACTGATACAGTTTGCAGGACATACCTTTGTACAAAGTCCACACTTTTTACACTTGTCTTCGAGAACTACGAAGTTAAGCATTGATTTACAAACACCAGCTGGGCATTTCTTATCAGTTACGTGTGCTACATATTCATCCCTGAAATATCTGAGAGTACTGAGTACTGGATTTGGAGCAGTCTGTCCCAAGCCGCACAATGCTGATGCCTTAATATTCTTTGCAAGAACTTCCAGCTTATCAAGATCTGCTAATTCACCCTTGCCTTCAGTAATTCTATCCAGAATTTCATACATTCTCTTTGTTCCAATTCTACATGGAGGGCACTTTCCGCAGGATTCATCAACAGTAAATTCCAAGAAGAATTTAGCTATATCAACCATACAGTTGTCCTCATCCATAACAATAAGTCCGCCAGAACCCATCATAGAACCCAACTGAATGAGTGAATCGTAGTCGATAGGTGTGTCTAAATGTTGTGCTGGAATACATCCGCCTGAAGGTCCACCTGTCTGAGCAGCCTTAAACTTCTTTCCATTTGGAATGCCGCCACCAATATCATAAACAACTTCTCTTAAAGTAGTACCCATTGGAACTTCAACAAGTCCTGTGTTGTTAATCTTTCCACCCAAAGCAAATACTTTTGTTCCTTTGCTCTTCTCAGTACCAATGCTAGAGAACCAATCAGCACCCTTAAGAATAATCACTGGTATATTTGCGTAGGTTTCAACGTTATTTAGAATTGTTGGTCTTTCCCATAATCCTTTTACTGCTGGGAATGGAGGCCTTGGTCTTGGTTCACCTCTGTGACCTTCAATTGACGTCATTAGGGCAGTTTCTTCACCACAAACAAAAGCTCCTGCTCCTAGTCTTATTTCAAGGTCAAATTTGAAGCCGGTTCCCATAATATTATCGCCTAAAAGACCATACTCTTTTGCTTGGTTTATTGCAATTTCAAGTCTCTTAACGGCTATCGGGTATTCAGCTCTAACATATACGTACCCCTGGTCAGCACCAATAGCATAGCCTGCTATTGCCATCGCTTCAATCAAAGAATGTGGATCACCCTCTAGGACAGATCTATCCATGAAAGCTCCAGGGTCTCCTTCATCGGCATTACAACAGACATATTTCTGTTCATTTACCTGTTTTGCAGCAAATTCCCACTTAAGACCTGTTGGGAAGCCTCCGCCCCCTCTGCCCCTGAGTCCTGACTTCTTCATAATGTCTATTACATCTTGAGGTTGCATTTCTGAAAGTACCTTCTCAAGTGCCAAATATCCATCAAAAGCTATGTATTCATCAATATTCTCAGGGTTTATAGCTCCACAATTTCTAAGTGCGATTCTCATCTGTCTTGTAAAGAAGTCAATTCCATCAAGATTCTTCGCTATATCTTCTGATTCTTTGTCACCTGCTAACAATCTCTTGACAACACGACCCTTTAGCAGATGCTCTTCAACTATTTCCTTCACGTCTGAAACCTGAACCATAGTGTACATTGCACCCTCAGGGTACACTACAAGTATTGGTCCTTCAGCACATAGCCCAAAGCAACCGGTTTTAACAATCTGTACTTCGTTCTCTAATTTATTCTCTTTTAATTTTAATTCTAATTCATCCATTATCTTCATGGAATTTGAAGACGTACAACCGGTACCCGCACAAACTAGAACATGAGCTCTATATATTTGCATTTAATAAAAACCTCCCTACAATAATTAGTTATATCCTGATATTATTGTTGTTCTGCAGCACCAATAGTCAAATCAGTGCAAACCTTACCGTTTACCAGATGCTCTGCAACTACTCTTACAGCCTTTTCAGCAGTCATTTTAACGTATGTTACCTTTGAACCCTCTGGATCATATACTTCAACAATTGGTTCAAGACGACATACACCAACACATCCTGTCATAGATACGGTAATATTATTAAGATTTCTCTTTTTAAGCTCTTCCAAGAATGCACTCATTACAGGTCTAGCTCCTGCAGCAATGCCACATGTAGCCATACCAACAACTACTCTCATTCCGTCTTTGTTCGACCTTAGAGAAATATTATTAAGAGTCTTTCTTCTTATTTCTTCTAATTCAGCAATCGACTTCATTAAGCACACCTCCAAAAATATTCTTTATTCCTTCATCAATATAAGATTTTATCCAATCAAGTACTGTTATCTCATTTATTGGAACACCATTTAGTGTTTTATTCAATTCATCGGTATCCACTATAAAAATACCTTTTGAACTAGATAAAATTAGTTTGAAATTAATTGAGGTATTTGAGGCTATCAAAATCCTCATAGATTCTGAAATATCACCTAAGGGAATCCTGTCTATATTATTTATTTCAAAGCTAGAAAATACTTTGGTGCCTTTATATTTAACAGAACTTATTTCAAAATTCCCGTTACACCTGTTTGCTGAGTCTTTTAGCATAGGTAATCCAAGTCCAACTTTTCTAGTAGTCCTGGATGTAACAAACGGGTCAGAAACTTTTTGAGCATAATCCTTTTCCATGCCAGAGCCATTATCATCTACTATAAACTCTAAAAAGCCTTCATTTGTTACATTTAGAGTGATAGTGATATTTTTTGCCAGTGCTGAAACGGAGTTTTGAGCAATATCTAAAAGATGTTGCGATAAATCTCTCATAGATTATTCCTTTTCAATGCTTATAGATTCTTATACTGGTCGATAATGCCCTTTACGTCATCAGGAACTAATCTTCCATGGACGTCTTCATTAATCATTATTACGGGAGCCAATCCACATGCACCTATACATCTACATGCTTCTAGTGAGAATTTGCCATCTTCTGTAGTTTCACCAACTTCGATGCCTAATACTTCTTTAAATTTGTCCAAAATGCTTCCGGAACCCTTTACATAACAAGCAGTTCCCATACATACACTAATGTTGAAGCGACCCTTTGGATTTAATGAGAATTGAGTATAGAAAGTAACTACTCCATAAATTTCAGCAAGTGACACATTTAAGTCCTCACTTATTTTCTTTAATATCTCTTTTGGTAAGTAGCCGTATACCACCTGTGTTTCGTGTAATACTGGGATTAGTGCACCTTTAGTGTCCTTATACTTCTCAATAATTTTGTTGAGCTTTAAGGCATTTTCATCTACACAACCGCAGCAGCACTTGTTTTCACTCATTAAATTAGACCTCCTTTTTTAGAAAAAACTGTTAATACTTTCACAATATTCGTTAATATTATAACAAAAAAATAAATTTAATACAATAATTAAAATATTTAAAATAAGATAAAAAAAGCACAGATAAGCTCTGTGCTTTAGTTAACTATTTCCTAGCTTTCAAAATTGTATTCGTCTTCCATTCTAGATTTAAACTCTTCAAATACTCTAGTGAGCTCGTCCTCATCATCAATTGTAGAGAATGAATCTTCATCTTCGCTAATGTGTTCGATTTTAAGAATAACTACCTCATCAGCTTCCTCGTCCTCCTGCTCTTCTATTGGAAGCAATACTACGTATTCATTTCCATCTAGCTCAATTGTATCCAAATGCTCAAACTCGACTTCTTCTCCGTCTTCACCTATAAGCACTACATAATCGTCTCTTTCCTCTGTCATGGTAATACCTCCTGCAATATTATATATATAAACCAAGTCTATACAAAAGATTTATACTATTTTTAATGATACCATATATTTATTATGTTTTCCAATAATAATTTATTTGCGGCTGTATCTATCAAGGTATCCTTGAAGAATATATACTGCTGAAACCGTATCAACAATATTCTTCTTATTGGAAGCCTTTACTCCAAGCTCATTCATGGTCCTATGTGCATATACGGTAGTTAACCGTTCGTCACTCTTAATTATTTCCAGATTTCCTAGAGCTTCTAGCTTTTTTATAAATGCGTCGGTCTTGTCCGCCCTTGGGCCCCTTGTTCCATTCATATTGAGAGGGTAACCAATAACTATTTTTGCAACCTGGTATTGGTCAATAATCTCCTTTATCCTGGCAACAGCTTTGTTAATGCTCTCTTTACAATTAACTGTTTCCAAGCCTTGAGCCGTCCATCCCAATGGGTCACTAACTGCCACTCCAATTCTTGAATCTCCATAATCAATTCCCAGTATCCGCATAAAACCTCCAACATTTAACGTAAAAATTAACGTAATGTGTTTAATTAATCTACTAACATATCTTTATCGCAAATTGAGGACAGGCAGCACTACAGTATCCGCATAGCACACACTTTTCATGCAGGCATTGAGCTTTGCCATCTCTCACCTCTAGTGCATTTTGACCGCACCTTCTGACGCAGCTACCACAACCGTTGCACCAATAGTCTATGTGCAATTGCCTTGTTCTAGACATAAGTTTATCCACCACGTCCTGTTTTGGCTTTATTCCCTCAAATATACTCACATTCATATCTACTTCTTCTTCACACTGCATGCCTACTGCAATGCTATCCACGTTAGGCTGATTTAGTATAAACTTCATGCATTCGTCATAGCTTGATACCAAATTGCCTCCCCCTAATGGTTTCATAGCAAAAATACCCTTGCCTGCACTCTTTGCAATTGAAATTGCAGCCAGCATTTGCTCGATGCTTCCATCCACTATTCCTAAACCATTCTTGTTTACAATAGGATGGATAATATCTATTTCTGGCATTTCAGCGGCTGCTTCAACTACCTCTATATGGTGAGTGGAAACACCAACATACTTAATAATACCTTTTTGTTTTGCCTCAATATAGTACTCAAGAGCCTCTCTGTGCCCTCTAAGAGTCAGCCTGCTCTCTTGTTCATGCATCATAAAAATATCTATATAGTCAATATCCATTTCTTTTCTGGCTTTTTCAATACTTTGCTCGGCGCCTTGCCTATCATACGCATAACATTTTGCTGAGATAATAGGCTTTTGTCCTGATAGTCTTATGGCTTCTCTAATATGAGGATATGTGCCATATAATTCGGCAGTATCTACGAAATTAATGCCCTTCTGCATTGCATATGCAATAATCTCACCACCTCTTTGGGGTGAAAGATTTGATTGCAGAGGGCCAATAATAAGCCCGCCAAAACACATCCTTGATACTAAAGGTCCTTCCTTTCCTAATCTAATTAAATCCATTAACATTCCCACCTAAAAATTATGATAAACTAAAGGCACTCATTAAAGAGTGCCTTATCAACCTAACTATTTAACATTGTTTTCAAGATAATATTTAAGTACTTCTTCTAATAATTCGTCTCTTTCAAGTCTTCTTATAATACTTCTGGCATTTTTATAATTAGTAATGTAAGTAGGATCTCCTGAAAGAATATAACCAACCATCTGGTTAATAGGGTTGTAACCC